>NZ_JBFVFE010000002.1:0-190840 GCF_052728615.1 Mariniflexile sp.
AAGTTATCGGCAACAATCCACATGTTTAACGTGTTTGGTTGCGATTCGTCCCTGCGTAATCTGCCCACAAAAACCTCGTCTTTATCGTGTGCATAAATATTTTTTTGTGAAATAACCCTCCTGAATTGTGTTATTTACAAACTATTTAAGAGTTTTCTTGACTTAATTTATTAAAATTCTTGTCACAAAGAATTTATATTAAGCCATAAATTTCCTAAAAACCAGTAAGCAGACTAACTGTTAATGCACCAAAATATATTATATTATTTTTAATTATTTGGAAGCGAACGGGTAATTACTTATATGACTTTAGGAAAAATCGAACTAAATTAACGTGAATAACGGATAAGAAAATTAAGATTGAATTTTTCTTTTTCCCCTCCCCTAAAGGGTGGAAAAATTCCTGAAATGTATAAAATGTATCACCCTTTAGGGTTGGGGAAGGGACATTTTCGGCTCAATAGGGTTATCCATTATTCACGTTAAATTATAAAATTTGAATAAAAAAAACACGGGCCAATTAACCCGTGTTAAAAAATCAACTTATTTTATAACTACTTATTATGTGATTAGTAACCAGTATTTTGAGTAATCTTTGGAGGGTTTTCATCTGAAGCACTTGTTCTCGCTTTTTGTTCTACAAAATACGGCTGAAAGGTATACGAAGAATTTGGATCCCATTTGGCGTTCGTTTTGGGTAAATATTTTTTTAAACGCTCTATTTCTTGCCTATATTCTGGATTTTCGGCTTGATTGGTAAACTCGTTCGGATCGTATTTGTGGTCATAAAACTCTTCGCCCCCATCCTCATATTGAATGTATCGGAAATAATCCGATTTTACTGAATGATTGTTCATTCCAAATGTTGTAATTGCGAAAGAAGGTTTTTTTTCCTTTCCTAGTATTGTTGGAACTAAACTTTTGCCCTCATTTCTTTCATAGGCAGGAAGCCCGCATAACTCTAAAAGGGTTGGATAAATGGAAAGCATTTCAACTGATTTGTCGATGACTTTCCCTTTAGGAAGCTGTGGTGCGACGAATAAGAGTGGTGCATTGGTCGCTGCATTCCATAATGCATGTTTGGCAAATGTGCCTTTTTCCCCTAGTCGATACCCATGATCGGACCATAATACAATAACGGTATTAGCTGCGTATTCACTTTCGTCAAGGGCATCTATCAATCGGCCTATTTCATAATCCACAAAACTGATACATGCCAAATATGCCTGAATGATTTTAGGCCATTCTCCACTTTCAATTGCCCATTCGGTAGAGGGCATCATGGGCAGATCATTTATTTGCAGCGCAATTGGAGGAACGTCATTCAGATCATCTGCTCTATAAGGAAACGTTTTTATGCTGTCCAAGGGATGCATGTCGAACCATTTTTGCGGTACATACCAAGGTACGTGAACCCGTAAAAAACCAACGCCCATAAAAAAGGGTTTGTCATATTTTCTTTCCAAACGATCCATGACCCAGTCTACGGATTCATGGTCGGGCATTAGCGAATCGGAATTGGGAAAAGCTCCCCAATCGGTACCTGTTCTACCATATTTTTTTCTATCCGCCTTGCCGTAACCATCCCAAACAAAACGTTCAGGGGGGTAAGGTCCAAAACCCTTTACCCTACCACCGGACTCATCGAAAACACCATCGGGTGCGTGTTCATGAAACAATTTACCAATGCCCATGGTATGGTATCCATTTTTCTTAAAGTATTCCGGTAGCATAACTATTTCTTTGGTAGCTGGGTTTTTCGAGCGAATTTTGTTGTCGTTAATCATACCATAAATCCCTGTTGTAGATGGGCGCAAACCAGTCATTAGGGATGCTCTTGAGGGACCGCACAATGGTGCCTGACAATGCGCATCTGAAAATATAACCCCTCTAGCGGCCAATCTATCGATATTAGGGGTCTTCGTATTTGAATATCTATCCAAAACCCCTAACATGTTGTTCAGGTCATCCACAGCAATAAACAACACATTGGGATGTTCTTTTTTTTCGGGTTCAACCAGTTTGTTTTTCTCTCGACAGTTGCAAAGTATAATTGAAACTAAAATGAGAACTAAATAATTATTTTTTTTCATTTTACTTTTATTTCAAATCTTATTATATGCCTTAAAATCAAAGAATTTGATTTAACAATTTTTTAAACTTTATAAAATTGTAACGGTTTAATGATGGGATGTTTTGGGTACAACCCACAATGTATAAAGTTTTGAAGGCAGTCTTTTCGCATCATTTAATTATAGCTTAATAAGGGGTTAAAGCTTCTCTTATTAATAGTTTAGTCAATTGGATCGTGTTATAAAATTTGTAAACAATTAAAAATCAACAATTTATTCGTTAACAAAGCCAACTTAATTGATGCTCTCATTAATAAGTGATTAATGATTTTGTTAATACTAACTTCCAAAGTCTCTTTTACTTGCCACCAAGCATTTTGTAAATTTCAGAACCTGCGCTCAAAAAAGCACCTGTGCCATAAACTTCAGTTTTATCGGCCCAAGCCTTGCCAGGTGCTGCACCGATGGGCTGGACATAACCCAACATGCCCTCTGTGGTAACATGACCAACCAAGGTATTCCACCCCTTTTGTACCGTGAGGGCATATGTTGCCTTGTCTAATATCCCTTGGTTTATTCCCCATGCTAAGCCGTAAACATAAAATGCGGTACCACTATTTTCGGGCGTAGGGTAAAAGTTTTGACCCAATAAACTCATGGCCCAGTGGCCTTCAGGAGTTTGGATTTTGTGCAGTTTACTGGCCATTTTTTTGTAGATGTTCAGGAAATATCTGTATTCCTTACTATTCTCATCCAACTCGTTCATTATATTAACGAGTCCGGCAAATACCCAACCATTACCTCTTGACCAAAATATTTTGGTACCGTTGTCTAGTTTACCTATATAGCTTTCATCCCTGTAATATAGGTTTTCTTTTTTATCAAACAAGAAATCAGTTGTTGCTTTAAATTCTGTCATCATAAAATCCAAGTATTTTTTTTCTCCTGTTATATTGTAAAGTTTTGCCCAAACTGGAGGTGACATGAAAAGGGCATCGCACCAATTCCAGCGGTCTTGGTGATAAGGAGTCTTCCAATTTAAGGTGGTTTGGGCAGGATGGAGTATAATAAAATTGAACTGCTCTTTTGTTGGTTCTATCATTTCCATGTCCAAATACTTTCGATACAGCTCAACATATAATTGGCCTACGGTATGGTCATCTGCATGATATTTTCTTCGATGTAATTGCCATTGGTGCTTTTCTCCAATTTCTTCCAACCATTCATAATATTTGTCATCATCTGCCACGGCAGCCCATTTTACCATGCCCACATACAAGGCTCCATTGGTCCAGTCCAGTGGGTGGTGTGGTTGGTCACGTTCGCTATAAATATCTTGGTAATGCTCTATTTGCCAGTCTGCAACTTGGTTCATAACGTTTTTTACCTCTTGTTTATGTATTTTTTGCCCTAGCAAAAGATGACTTGATAAAATTGAAATTAATAGTGATAGGAGTGCTTTCATAATTTTATTGAGTATTTTCAAATCTTATTAGATTGGTTCCTATTTTAACCCAGGATAATTTTAGAAACAAACATTCAGAAAATAATTCTCAAGTTTTTTGCTTCAAATAAATTCTTTAGGGTTTAATCAGTACCCTGTGTTTTGAGTAATTTTTGGAGGGTTTACATCTATTTGAGGAATTGGAAACAGATAATCTCTATTTACATCCACATTATAAGATTCCAAAGACTCTGGTCTGGTAAAAGCTTCGTTAAGAATCCCCCATCGCTTAATATCATACCATCTTTTAAACTCAAAGGCAAATTCCAGTCTACGTTCTTCTCTTAATAATTGTATAAAATCCGCATTACTAATGCCACTTAATACATCCACAGGAAAACTTGTGGTTTTCGCACCATTGAACCTAGCTCTTTGGCGAATTTGATTTACATAGCCTATGGCTTCAGGAGTTGCTCCATCTGTTTCTGCAATGGCCTCTGCTGCAATCAACAGTACATCGGCGTATCGATATAAATTGTAGTGGTGGTCGCTAGATCTATCATCGCCACCATCTTGGGGGCCTGGAAATCTAAAAAATTTTGCTATATGAGGTCTTGGAACACGGAAGGTAGAATTAACTAAAGCAATTTTATTACCTTTAAATACTACTGAATCTTCGAAACTTACCTTACGTCTGTAATCCCTGCTATCCCAAGTGGTATAAACTTTCAAAGATGGAACAGCCACAGAAAGACTTCTTGGTGCAAAATCCCTAATTCTTGTCAAGTTAACCATACCATCTTTTGGATTATATTCTCCATCGTTTAAATTATTCTTTAAATCGATTGTTAAGATGGATTCCTTTATATTTCCTGCTACATTAGCGTTAAATAAATTCTGATAATTATTTTCTAATGCATAATCAAAAACTGCTTTATTGGTAATAATGTATCTAGCTTCGTCCGCTGCATCGTCAAATCTTTTTAGAGTTAGGTAAACATCTGCAAGAACTGTGGATGCACTCCCTTTTGTACCTATATTTCTAACATTTGACACGTTTCGGTTGGGTAGGTTTTCTTTTGCGAATAACAAATCATTGATAATATTAGTATAAATTTCATTAACTGGAGTTCTTGTAGCATTATTTAGAGTATTAACACTTTCTACAGGACCACCTAGATAAGGCACATCTCCAAAACTACGCACTAAGTGGTAATATGCGTAAGCGCGAATAAATCTGGCTTCTGCTTCTAATCTATTTTTAATAAAACTTTCTGCATTTATAGAGCGAGCACCTGCAATAGCTGTATTAGCAGCAGAAATGGATTGATAGAGTTTTACCCAACTATCTTCAATAATACCATTGTTGGCATCCATTGTAAAATTGTTGGTTGTTACTCTGTCCGCTAATGTATTACCGTCTCCAATATCAACCATATCCCCACGCAGCATTAATGCAAGAAAAAATGATTTTTCCATATTAGTTGTTACAAATTCGGCATAAGCCCCATATACAGCTGCTTGTACATCTGAAGGGGTTTGAAAAAAACCTTCAGGGGATAATAGCCCTTTTGGCTCTTCTTCTAAGTCACAACCAACGGTGCTTCCAATTAATATGAGTAGCATGATTTTTAATATATATGTTTTCATTTTATGAGTATTTAAAATTTTTAATTAGAAACTTAAATTTAATCCTAGGGTATAAGAAATAGCACTTGGATAACTTCCGTAATCTAATCCTAAGTTTGTATTGCTTGAACGAAACGCAACTTCAGGATCTACACCGGAATAATTAGTAAAGGTTAACAAGTTCTGACCACTAATATAAATTTTGGTAGCTCCAATATGTAACTTTTCCAATAAACTTGAAGGAAGATCGTACCCTAGCGATACGTTTTTTAAACGAAAATAGGAACCATCTTCAACAAATCTTGTAGATGTTCTAGGAACACGACCTGTGGTAGCTTTTGGAATGTTGGTAACTGTATTGGTAGGTGTCCATCTATTCAAAGCATCAGTCGTAGCATTGTTGTTCCCAGTAAGTCTATCTAATTCTGCTCTTCCTAAATTTAACACATCACCGCCTAAAGCACCTTGAAAAAAAATATTAAGACTGATGCCTTTATATGAAAAATCATTGTTAAAACCAATATCGAATTTTGGATTTGGGTCACCAATTATTTCTCTATCCAATGTATTTAAAACGCCATCACCGTTTAAATCGGCATATTTTTCACCTCCAGGCGTTGTCTCGAAAGTACCACCTGGAATAAAAGTATCTCCTACCTGATAAACGCCTTCATAAACATATCCGTAAAAGGACCCTACAGGGTGACCTTCACTTAAAATAGAGTTATCTACTGATCCTGTTAAACTTGGGGCACTTGAAATTATAATGTCTTCACCATTTGGTAGTGATAGAATTTTATTTTTGTTGCTCGAAATATTAAATATAGTAGACCACTTAAAGTCATTAATTAAATTTTTGGATTGAATTTGAAATTCATAACCTTTATTTTCAATCTTGCCTAGATTTTCCAGTCTTGTTTGAAATCCTGAAAAGGAAGGAATAGGTACACTAAATAATAAATCGCTGGTTTGTTTGTTATAATAATCTGCGGATAAACTAATTCTACCTTTTAAAAGTTCTGCATCTATCCCAATGTTAAATTGTGCTGTTGTTTCCCAAGTTAAATCGCTGTTTGCAATAGCAGTTGGTCTTATAGAGCTAACAGAGGCATCATTTAAAACAAAGTAGGTAGGAGATATTCTCGAAAATGATTGATAAGGGCTAATGGCTTGGTTTCCGGTTAAACCATAACTCGATCTAAATTTCAAGTTGGATATTACACTGTTTTCCGGATAAAACTTTTCATTGCTTATATTCCATGAGAAAGCCCCAGATGGGAAAAAGGACCACTTGTTGCCTTCACTAAACTGGGAGGCGCCATCATATCTACCTGTGAATGTTAATAAATAGCGGTCATCGTGATTGTAATTTAATCGTGAATACCCTGATACTATTTCAGACGAAACTTTACCTGAGTCTGGAGCTAATAAGTTAGTGCCCGCTCCCAAATTCCAAAAGCCGAAAGCATCCGTTATAAACCCGGTGTTACCAGCTGAAAAAGTTTCAGTATCAAATTTTTGATAGGAATACCCATTAGTGAAATTAAAATTGTTTTTATCTCCTAAGTTAAATTTATAAGTAAGATATTGCTCTGTAAGGAAATTTGAATTTCTTCTATACGATAAATTTGCTTGACCATCAGTATTCTGACCTTGGTTAGAAATTTTGTTATAATATGCTGCAAAACGATTGTTTGTTAATATCACACCAAAAGTAGAAGTAAATAATAGGTTGTCAGTGATATCAAATTCGCTTTTCAAATTTAACTGAACGTTCTCATTTCTAGTGTTTTCATCTCTTCCATCTATAGAGGCTCTTGGGTTCTCAAAAGCAGCTATACCCACAGCGCTTATGGTATAATCGCCATTTTCATCAAGTATACCAACATTAGGTTCAAACCGTTGGGCACTAGTTATAACGCCTGAGTTAGTAGCTACACCGCTCGTTTGGGTAGGAACGCCATTTCTATTGGAGGATTGTATGATAGAATTTAAATTAACCCTTAAACGATCTGAAATTTTGGCATTTAAGTTTGACGTTAATGAAATGCGCTTATAACTGGATTTTTCAATAACTCCTGTTTGATCAAAATAAATTCCAGAAACATAAAATTTAACCTTTTCACTTCCACCGGATAATGAGAGTTGATGATTTTGGGTAAAGCCGAATCTAAAAATTAAATCTTGCCAATCTGTATCTGCTGTAATATTATTTAAATCATAAAAATCAGTACCTCTGGCTTCGTTGATATAAGCACTAAAATCTTGAGCGTTTAAAACATCTACTCGGCCTATTTCTTTTTGGAATGCGCCATAGGTATTGTAGCTTATTTTAACCTTGCCTTCTTTACCTGTTTTGGTAGTTACCAAAACAACACCGTTTGCCCCTCTAGAACCATAAATAGCAGTTGCAGAAGCGTCTTTTAAAACCTCTATGGACTGAATATCCTCAGCAGGGGGTAAAATACCACCAACTAAACCATCAACAACAAATAAAGGTGAACTACTTGCGTTAATAGAGTTTGAACCACGAATACTTATTTTAAAATCTCCACCTGGATCGCCATTGTTAGATTGCACTACAACGCCCGATGCCCTACCTTGTAAAGCTTGTACGCCATTAGTTGATGGATAGGCCACAAGTTGATCTTCTTTAACACTGGAAACGGCTCCTGTTAAATCACTTTTCTTTTGAGTACCGTATCCAACAACAATTACTTCGTCTAGTTTAGCAGAATCCTCTTGTAATGTTATTTTAATTGAGGTTTGACCATGTATAGATATTTCTTGATTTAAAAAACCTATATATGAAATAATTAAAATTGCATTTCCGTTATTTAAAGTCAAAGAAAAATTACCATCAAAATCAGATTGTGTACCGTTTGTAGTTCCCTTTTCTATAATATTTGCACCAGGCAAAGGTACGCCCGAAGCATCGGTAATGATTCCTGATATGGACGATTGAATTAATTCTTCTTTGACTAATTCCTTTCCATCCTTATCGCTAGCCTTCTTAAGTATTATTTGTTTATTAAACACTTCAAATTTTGTATCAGTATTTATAAAAAGGTTTGATAGAATATCTGAAATCCGCTTTTTATTAACTTTAATAGATATAACACGGTTTAAATCAATTTCATTCCGATTATATAAAAATTTGAATTCGGATAAAGATTCAATTTCACGAATAACATCATTCACTGTTACTTTATCCATATCTAAAGTTAATTTAGTAGCTTGAGAATAGGATGAACTAGCGCTTAGCTGAAATAAAGTACAGACAAAGAATAATAGCGTGAGTTTCATTTTAAGGTCTAATTTCAAAAAAGAAGTGTCAGCTTCCCATGAATTAATGATTTTTTTCATAATTTAGTTTTGTAATTGGTTTAATTTCATTTTAAATCACTTTTTTACTAAATCGGAAAATGTGTCCGCATTTTCCGGTTTTTTATTTAAAAAGCGAATAGTTTGCATTTTAATAAATTAGTTTTTCAATCATATAGGTTAGTTTATTGGTTAATAAATTAAGACTTCATTATTGATGATCTTATATTGTATGGCGTAACTTTTGCTAAAAGACTCGATTATTTCATTAATACTCTCTATATCAAAGGTGGCATCAAACAATTGATCATCTAATTCTTTATTACTATTTTTTATAATAACATTATATTGCCTTTCTAAAGTCTTTCTTATGTGTTTAAATGTGGCGTTTCTAAAAATTAATTTTCCTTCTATCCATGCAGTATAGATTCTAGTATCAACCTTATCTATTGATATTTCATTATTAGAAACATCCCATTCGGCTTTAAACCCAGATTTTAGTATTGTAGGATCCTTTTTACTTTTATTATTACCATAAATCTCTACTGAGCCCTCAACAAGAACTGTATTTATGCTAGCATTTTCTGAGTAAGACGAAACATTAAACTTTGTGCCAAGAACCTTTACATTCATGTAGTTTGCATTCACAACAAAAGGATGTTTTTCATCTTTGGTTACATCAAAATAAGCTTCTCCTGTTAAAAACACGTTTCTCGGTAAACCCGTAATAAATTTAATAGGGTATTTAATTGAAGTTCCTGCATTCAAATAAACATGTGTACCATCGGATAATACTAAATCAAACCTTTTCCCATAAGGTACATTTAACGTGTTGTAAACCAATTTATCTGGTGTCACTGCCTTTAAATAACTCAGTTCAGATTTTTTTTGGCTACCAATAATATTACCCTTTTTATCTTTTATTTGTTTTTCTTCGTTTAGGTTAATAACTTTTAAAGTTCCATCATCCATCTGTATAGTAATAGATTCTTCTTTTGAAGTTAATATCTCATTATTAGAAACTTTATCTTCACTTATATTTGTCTTCATTTGGTATAAATACCCAATGCCAAAAACTATAATCAATAATGCAGCATACTTAAATATTGACCGAACCTTATATTTATAAAATGGGTTTTTATCCTTTTTAATTTGTTGAGACAAATTCTTTTTTATCGCTTCTATATCTGGGTTATTCATCGCTAACCTTAATTTATAGTGGATTTTGATATATGACTCAAACAACCTTTCATTCTTCGAATTTAAAATCCATTTAGACAAGTAATCCAAGTCTTCTGAATTTGCCTCATTAGTGAGATATTTGACAATAAGAATTTCAATGTTTTTAGAATTCATTAATTTTATGTTATTTTATTGATAGACAAACCAAATTCACAATACCCTAATATTTTTATCATTTTTTTTTCATATTTGTATATATTAGTACTGATATTTATGACTTACTTAATATGAATACGAATTATTCAGACCAAAAAACATTAATTGAAACTTTAAAAAAAGGCGAAGAAAAGGCATTTGTTTATTTAGTAGATCATTATAGTCAGAGGTTATACGCTTATGCATTAACACTTACAAATGATCAAGTTATAGCACAGGATATTCTCCAAAACGTATTTTTGAAAACTTGGGAAAATAAACATAAAATAAATATTTCAACTTCTTTGACAAACTATTTATTCAGATCAATCTATAATGAGTTTATAAATCAATACAAGAAAAAAAGATCTACTATGATTCTTGAACAAAAGTATTTTAAAGTTTTAGACAAGGTTATAGAAATTCAAGATGACAATTCATTAGCAAAAATTATTGAAAGAGTAAATTCAGAGATTCATAAACTTCCTCCAAGATGTAAAGAAGTCTTTATTTTGAGCCGAAAAGAAGGTCTTACTAATATTGAGATTGCCGAATATAAAAAAATATCTATTAAATCTGTTGAGGCACATATTACTAAAGCCTTTTCTATATTACGAAAAACGCTTGGAAATAAAACAAACAGTATTTTGTTTTTATTGTTTGGTGTACAAAAAGATAAGTACATGGCAAAAATTGAAAAATAAATGTTATATAACTAATTGTCAGCAGTTTAATAATCTCATGTTCCAGACCTGTCAGCCCCGATAGCTATCGGGATTTAAAACCTGACAGATCTCAATTTCAGTGGGATTAGTACCATTTACAGAAGGTCAGTCTAATTTTTTGTCATGTAATGAAACAAAAAGTTAATTTTACTTCAGAATAAAAATAGCATTTATTTTTTTAATAAGAAAAAGCTGTCTTAAACTAAATTATTAGCAATTAAATATTCGCCAATTTGGATGGCATTCGTGGCTGCACCTTTGCGTAAGTTATCGGCAACAATCCACATGTTTAACGTGTTTGGTTGCGATTCGTCCCTGCGTAATCTGCCCACAAAAACCTCATCTTTATCGTGTGCGAACATGGGCATGGGGTAGCTGTTTGTAGCCGTGTTATCTTGTAAAACAACACCTGGGGTATCACTGATTATTTGTCTAACATCCGCCAAATCAAAATCGTTTTCAAACTGTACGTTTACCGCTTCGGAATGCCCTCCAGAAGTAGGAACACGCACAGCCGTAGCAGTTACCGAAAATGTTTTGTCGTTGAATATTTTTTGTGGCTCTCTAGCCAATTTCATCTCTTCTTTGGTGTAGCCGTTTTCTAAAAAAGTATCGCAATGTGGCAATACATTTCTACTGATAGGGTATGGGTATGCCATCTCGCCCTCAATACCTGCGATCTCGTTTTCCAATTGTTTAACCGCTTTTACACCTGTACCCGAAACCGATTGGTAAGTAGAAACCACCACACGCTTCATTTTATATTTTTTATGAAGTTGCGATAATGCCAACACCATTTGAATGGTGGAACAGTTTGGGTTGGCGATAATTTTATCGTCTTTGGTCAGTTCATGAGCATTGATTTCCGGAACAATTAATTTTTTAGTGGGATCCATTCTCCAAGCCGAAGAATTATCAACCACCGTAGTGCCAGCTTCAGCAAATTTAGGGGCCCATTGCAAAGAAGTATCTCCACCAGCAGAGAAAATGGCGATTTGTGGTTTTGCTGCCACAGCATCAGCTAAACCAATTACGGTATATTCCTTATTTTTAAAAGTCAGTTTTTTTCCAACGGAACGTTCAGATGCTACCAACAGCAATTCAGTTACAGGAAAATTACGTTCTGCAAGAACTTTTAGCATTACTTCGCCTACCATACCGGTGGCACCAACAACAGCTATCTTCATTTTAATTCAATTTAAGTTTCAATAAATTTTACGGGGCAAAACTAACCAATAATTCTATTTCAGAACCAAAAAAAAGCCCTCGTTTTACCAAAACGAGGGCTTTTTAACAACAAATAACACGTTGTTATATATTTAACACATTGTTATTTTTTAAGTAAATCCCTTATTTGAATAAGTAATTCTTCCTGGGTTGGACCCGCTGGTGCAGCAGGGGCTGCTTCTTCTTTTTTCTTAATTCTGTTGATTCCTTTAATAATCACGAACATGACGAAAGCTACAATTATAAAGTCAATCAAGCTCGTTAAAAAGCTTCCGTAAAGCACAGCGATTTCGCCGGTTACTTCGCCTGCATCATTAACAACGCCTGGTGTAATAACATATTTTAAATCGTTGAAATCGGATTTAAAAATCAACCCGATTAATGGCGATACAATTCCGGCAGTAAATGTAGTGACTACTTTGTTAAAAGCAGCGCCCATAACAAAAGCAACAGCAATATCCACAAGGTTGCCCTTCATTGCGAACTCCTTAAATTCTTTTAGCATAATTAATGGTTTTAATGGTTAAATAATTAAGACTACAATATAATAAAAAAGTCACATTTTAATTTTAAAATATTTAACCTTCAACAAAAATACGTTTTACCCGTTGTGAAATAGCTGTGATAAGCTCATAAGAAATGGTGCTGGCGGTTTCGGCTAAATTTTCGGCAGTGTTGGATGGCCCAAACACAATCACCTCGTCGCCTTCTTTACAATCAATGTTGGTAACATCTACCATAATCATATCCATGCACACATTTCCTAGAATATAAGCGCGTTGATTATTGATTATTACATACCCCTTCCCTTTGCCATACTGTCTTCCAATACCATCGGCATGACCAATGGGTAGGGTTGCCGATCTTAAAAAAGCATCTGCTGTAAACGCCCGATTATAACCTATGGATTCCCCTTTTTCAATAGAATGGATTTGGGAAATAATGGTTTTTAAAGTACCAATGGGTTTTAAATTTTTGTTGTCTTTTTCTGTCCCGATAGCTATCGGGATTCCAAAACCATACAGTCCAATTCCACTTCTAACCATATCAAAATGCGCTTCGGGGTAGTTTAAAATACCTGAGGTGTTGCAAAGATGAAGCAGTGGTTTATAGCCGATTTGCTGGGTAATATTTTTGGCAATGGCTTTGAATTTTTCAATTTGATTTAAAGTGAATGTTTTTTCGTTTAAATCTTCGCTGGCTGCTAAATGTGAAAAGACAGATTTTATTTTTACTGCTGAAGTTCCTTTTACTTTAGAAACAATAGCATCCACGTCATTTTCAGCAAAACCCAATCGGTTCAATCCTGTATTAAATTTAACGTGAATGGGGTATTCGCTTAGTTTTTCCGCGGAAGCGATCGCAATAAATTCATTTAAAATTTTAATATTGTACAAATTGGGCTCCAAACAATTTTGAATGAGCGCATTAAAATTTGCCGATTGTGGATGCAGTACTAAAATGGGTGTGGTTATGCCCGCTTTTCTAAGCTGTACCCCTTCGTGCACAAAAGCCACAGCAAAATAATCGGCTTGTAGATTTTGTAAATAATTGGCAATGGTGCAAGCATCACTTCCATAAGCAAAGGCTTTAACCACCGCCATAAACATGGTATCGTTATGTAGTCTCGATTTTAAATGTTCAAAATTATGTTTCAATGCATTTAAATCGATTTCAAGTACGGTTTCTTGGGCTTTAGGCATCTGGATTTTTTGGTTTTGGAATCACTTCTTCGGCATCGTTCACCTTCATATTTCTAACTTTATCGCGCGTCATGGCTTTGTAATAAGCGGCCCTACTTAAGGGTTCATATTCCTCAACTTCACCCAATAAAACCAAATTATCGCTTTTCCCTTTTCTATAACTATATTGTGCCAAATTGCCGGTTCTGGTACAAACCGCATGTACTTTGGTAACATATTCGGCAGTAGCCATTAAACTGGGCATGGGTCCAAAGGGGTTGCCTTTAAAATCCATATCCAAACCCGCCACAATAACCCGAACACCTTTGTTGGCCAAATCGTTGCAAACACGTACAATTTCATCATCAAAAAACTGTGCTTCATCAATACCGACCACATCACAACCATCGGCCAAAATAGGAATGTTGGCAGCGGCAGGTACGGGCGTAGAACGAATTTCGTTGGCATCGTGCGACACCACCATGTTGTCGTTATAGCGCACATCAATGGTCGGTTTAAAAATCTCTACTTTTTGCCGTGCAAACTGCGCACGTTTAAGCCTCCGGATCAATTCTTCGGTTTTTCCGGAAAACATAGAGCCACAGATAACTTCTATCCATCCAAATTGTTCTTTATGATTTACTGTATTTTCAAGAAACATTTTGTAATTTTAACATGGAACTTTTTTAGACTTTTATATTGAAGCGATCCCGATAGCTATCGGGAAGTTATTTTGTAGCTAGTTAAAGGCTTTTTTGAATTGCATAGCATTGCTACGAAATAAAAAAAAGACAAAAAATAGATGCAAAAGAGCAATTTTTAGCCAATAATAAAAGTTTAAAAAGAGTTCATTAAATAAAGCGATTGTTCGTTTGTATAAAGGTGGCGCAAATTTATTAAAAAACAAAAGCCTAAATAGCAATTATTTAAAATTTATAACAATGAAGAAGAAGTTAGAGTTGGAGTTGATGAGTATTGCACATAGAATTCTTAAATTAAAAGGGAAAGAAGATGTTGATAAAATGCATGCTGAAGTATCAGCGCTTTTTGAAAAATTGTCCGTTTTAAAATTTGCCCATGAAAATTTTGAAGGCGATGTGCCCATTATTGGTAGCGATGCATCGTTTTTTGGTATGTTGGACAATGCTTTTAACAATACCATTAGCGATACGATTGAAGTAGAAGATAAAATTTACATTAACCTGGATGCCATTGAAGACGATGGCATTATGGAACATGGCATTCAAACCATAAAGGATATGGTGGCACACATGCCCAATGGGCCTGAGGATATGGATGCGATAATGGAAGATGTTTTACCAAAACCGAAATACCAAAAAAATGACATGGACGATTTAATGGCCGGATTTAAAGATATGCCTGTTTTTGAGCCTGTTACCAAAGCATCGAACGGTATTTCCAACGAAAAAAAGTCGTTGAACGATAAACTGAATATTGGCGGATTGAATATTGGATTAAATGATAAAATAGCTTTTATCAAACATTTATTTGATGGTAAAAGTGAAGATTATGAACGCGTGATGTCGCAATTAAATACTTTCGATTCCTTCGCACACGCCCAAGGATTCCTTATGGATATTGTAAAACCAGACTATAACAATTGGGTGAACAAAGAGGAGTTTGAAGCACGCTTTCTTCTAATTTTAGAAAGAAGATTTAGTTTATGAGTAAACTTTACATGGTACCAACACCCATAGGAAATTTAAAAGACATAACTTTTAGGGCTGTTGAAGTTTTAAGGGAGGTCGATTTAATACTTGCCGAAGACACACGCACCTCGGGAAAACTGCTGAAACATTATGAAATTTCAACCCACATGCAGTCGCACCACATGCACAACGAGCATAAAACAGTTGAAAATTTAATACAAAAATTAAAAAGCGGCACCACCGTAGCATTGATTAGTGATGCGGGAACACCAGCTATTTCCGACCCCGGGTTTTTACTCACGCGTGCCTGTATTGAAAACAACATAGAAGTAGATTGCCTGCCCGGGGCCACCGCTTTTGTACCGGCTTTGGTAAACTCTGGTTTGCCTAACGATAAATTTGTTTTTGAAGGCTTTTTGCCCGTTAAAAAAGGACGGCAAACCCGTTTGCTGTCGCTTGCCGAAGAAACCCGGACCATCATTTTTTACGAAAGCCCCCATAAATTGTTGAAAACCCTCGCTCATTTTTGCGAGTATTTTGGAGAAAATAGAGAAGTTTCTGTATCTAGGGAATTGACTAAATTGTTTGAAGAAACCATACGTGGCACCGCCAAAGAAGTTTTGGAATACTACACGCATAAACCACCAAAAGGCGAAATAGTTGTTGTGGTTGGTGGGAAGAAATAAGCTTGTAACGTTTTCGTTTGTAAACAATAATTATAAATAACGTTTTTTGTTGTAAACAATTTTAAGTATTAATGTTTTTATTTATAAACAAAAATTTGTATTTTTGTTTTTGATAAATTACAATTATGGACGAATTATTTTCACTTCAAGAACAGTTATTAGAAACACTTTCTTCTAAAAAGCGTTATTTATTGAACGAAATAGATTGGTCTAATCGTTTAATAGGAATAAAAGGTGCAAGAGGTTCTGGTAAAACAACCCTTTTGTTGCAATACATAAAATTTAAACTGCCCAGGGAAAAAGAATCATTGTACGCAACGTTAGATGATTTGTATTTTTTAGAAAACAATTTGGTTTCTTTGGCCAAGGAATTTGTGTTGAGAGGTGGCACCAATTTGTTATTGGATGAAGTCCATAAATATCCTAATTGGTCTAGAGAGCTAAAGTTAGTTTACGATCAATTTCCCAATCTTCATATTATATTTACATCTTCTTCAATTTTAGAAATTTATAAAGGTGAATCCGATTTAAGCAGAAGAGCCGTTGTTTATAATTTAAAGGAATTATCTTTTAGGGAGTTTATTCAGTTTGAGCAAAACCACGATGCTATTCCAAAATATGAATTATTGGATTTGTTAAAGAACCATAAACAAATAGCAAAAGATTTAAAACCTTATGTTCAAAACCCAATAAAATATTTTGATGCGTATTTAAAATATGGTGCATATCCCTATTATTTGGAAAACAAGAACAGTTATGCTATAAAACTAAATCAGACCATAAACCTAATTTTAGAGGTCGATTTTAATGCTGTTGAAAACATAACTTTTGAAGATAGTAGAAAGATAAAGAAACTGTTAGTCGCTATTGCACAAAGTGCCCCTTTTATACCTAATGTAACCAAGTTGAGTGAGCGCTTGGGAATATCGAGGGTTTTTTTACTGAACGCTATTAAATTATTAAATAGAGCCGATCTAGTCATGGAATTGTATAAGCCAACAAAGGGTATTGGCGCGTTTACAAAACCACAAAAATTATATTTAAACAACCCCAATTTGGTTTATGCTTTAGGAAAACAGAATGCAGAGATTGGCACGTTAAGAGAAACGTTTTTTGCAAATCAAATGAAGCATCTTTATGAGATTCATTTGGCAGAACAAGGCGATTTTATTGTTGATAGAATCTACACTTTTGAAATAGGAGGCAAAGGAAAATCTTCAAAACAAATACAAGGGGTTGAAAATAGTTTTGTAGTAAGAGACGATATGGAAGTAGGAAGCCTTAATGTGATACCATTGTATTTGTTTGGTTTTTTATATTAAAAAGAATAAAAAAGCTAATGGTAATGGATATACAAACATTCATAAAAAAACTAAAAACCGAACCAAAAAGTATCGAGTTTTCAGAAACGATGGCTATTATAGAAGCTAACTACGAGTTTACACCAACCGCTTTTAAAAATGGTGATTTACAAAATAATGCAGGGGAGAATTCGGGGTCTTGTAAGTTATTTGCTTTCGCAAAATTACAAGGTTTTACAAAAGAAGAAACATTGGCGTGTTTTGGAAAATTCTATTTTGATGATGTACAAAAAGACCCAAATGGCAAAGGACATCAAAACATTAGAAATTTTATGAAAACGGGATTTGATGAGTTGGTTTTTGAAAAAGAACCGTTAAAACTTAAATAGATTCCATTAAACTGGCCCGAAAATTTTCAAACCAAATCTTAGTGGTTAATAAAAAAACGTTTAATTATTACGAGATTCCTGCCTTCTCAGGAATGACAAATCAAAAATCGTCTATCGTAATTCTTAAATCTAAAGGTGTTTCCCTTTCTCCCAACCATGTTTTCCTAAATACTGTTCGCCACTTTCAACCGCGCCATCTTCAATAGAGGTACCCATACTATCGTTCCAACGGTTTAAATATCCAAAAAGCGAAATAACTCCAAGCATTTCAACTATTTCACCTTCATCCCAATATTCATGTAAACGTTTTTTAATAGTTTCGTCCACACCATTTGGTATTTGAGAGGCGAGCAATGAAAAATCTAAAGCAGCGCGTTCAGCCTCACTAAATGCAGGATGTGTTTTGTATTCCCAAATATTATCCAATTTTTCTTGTTCAGCACCGTAGCGTTCGGCAGCACGTATGGCATGGGCTTGACAATATCTGCAACCCGTAGCGTTACTGCTTACCCAAGCAATCATGCGCTTTAAAGCCGACGTTACTCGACCTTCATTAGCCATCACCGCTTTGTTTAAATTAATAAAAGCTTTGGAAATAGCTGGTCTCCGTTGCATAGTTAAAACTGAATTTGGACAAAACCCCAGCGTTTCATTAAAGAATTCTGCTAGTTTTTTGGTTTCAGAATCATAGTCGGGAGATAATGGCGTAACTAAAGGCATAATTTTGATTTATCATTAAATTCAAAGATATAATTTTATTAACTTTCGTGAATTATTTAAAATAATTTATGGAGCTTAAACTCAGGTCGTTCAATTTAAAATTAAAACATACATTTTCAATTTCCAGAGAGTCCTACAACGTGCAACCCACATTGATTGTAGAACTAAAAGATGGCGATTTTTCAGGTTTTGGAGAAGCGACTTCCAACCCCTATTACAACATTACGGTTGAGAAAATGATGCAGGATTTAACAGTTTTGAAACCAATAATCGAAGCTACAAAAGATACTGCCCCAGAAGAATTTTGGAAACAAATGTACGCGCATTTAAAGCATAATATGTTCGCATTATGTGCTTTAGATTTGGCTTATAACGATTTGTTCGCCCGAAAACAAGGCAAAAAATTGTATGAACTTTGGAATTACGATATTTCAAGCAACCCGCTAACAAATTATACCATTGGCATTGATTCAATTGAAAAAATGGTGTCTAAAATGAATGAACTTCCTTGGCCAATTTATAAAATAAAATTAGGCACTAAGGAGGACATTAAAATAGTTGCCGAACTACGAAAGCATACCAATGCCATTTTTAGAATTGATGCCAATTGTGGATGGACGGTTGATGAAACAATAAAAAACTCCAAAATTTTAAGGGATTTAGGTGTTGAATTTTTAGAACAACCCTTAAAAGCTGATGATTGGGATGGGCATAAAGAAGTGTATCAAAAATCGGTATTGCCCGTTATAGCGGATGAAAGCTGTCAGGTAGAAGCCGATGTTGCCAAATGCTACAATCATTTTCATGGGGTTAATGTGAAGTTGGTAAAATGTGGCGGATTAACGGCAGCAAGACACATGTTGGTACACGCTAAAGAATTACGAATGAAAACCATGGTAGGTTGCATGACGGAATCGTCCGTTGGTATTTCGGCAATAGCCCATTTGTTACCGCTGTTGGATTATGTAGATATGGATGGTGCTTTATTATTATCTGAAGATATTGCAACAGGGGTTACTATTAAATACGGCATTACAACCTACAGCAGTTTAAACGGAACGGGCGTTGCTTTAATATAGTTTTCTATGATTATTGATGGGTTTCCAGACAGAGAAATTACAGTAAATGGTAAACCGTTTTTATACTTTGGCGGTACCTCGTATTTAGGATTGGCTACCAATCCTAATTTTCAAAACAATCTAATTTCAGGAATAAAAACATGGGGAACTGCTTACGGAAGCTCCAGAAATGCGAATGTTAAATTATCAATTTATAATAGAGCGGAACAACTATTTTCAGAATTGATTGGGGCGGAAGCATCTGTTACCTGTTCTTCCGGAACGCTAGCAGGTAAATTGGTTTTAGAATATTTGTATAAATCTGAAAACAGTTTTTACCACTACCCAAAAACGCATCCCGCCATTTTGCATTCCAATAGTTTGCCTGTTTTCATAGATGGAAGATTGCACCCAAACTTGCTAAACAATATTACTGAAAATATAGTCATTACTGCCGATGCTTTATTGGGTTTGGAAGTAGAACCAACAAGTTTCGAATTTTTAAACGGAATTTCATCAACAAAAAGAATCACCTTGGTGGTTGATGAATCGCATAGTTTAGGCATTGTTGGCAATTTTATGGAAGGTGTTTTCAGTTCCATTTCAAATGAAAATCTGTTCCAAAAAATCATGGTATCTTCGTTAGGGAAAGCGTTGGGAATATCGGGCGGCTTGGTGGCGGGTGATAACCATTTTATTGATGCACTAAAAAATGAACCAGATTTTATTTCTTCATCAAGCATCAGTCCAGCGTATTTGCAGGCGTTTATACTTTCTCAAGATGTGATTAAATTGCAACAAAAAAAACTTCAGGAGAATCTAAGGGTTTTGTTTGATGGTTTACAGTTGAATTCGGACTTTAAATTCAGTAAAAACTACCCAGTTATTTATTCTAAAAACGAAAAAACTTACAACTATTTACTTGAAAAAGAAATCGTTATAACAAATTTTAAATATCCAACCTATAAAACCGCCATGAATCGAATGGTCATTACGTCCAATCACACCAAAAACGATTTAGACACATTGAAGCAGGCATTGTTGGCATTTAACTAATCCCACTGAATGGTTTTTTTTGACAATTTAATACGTATTTTTGACGTTTCAAATAACACAAAAATTTAAAGAATGACGAATCTAATCACAACAACTTGGCTGGGCAACATGAAGTTTGAAAGCACCAACCCATCCGGGCATAATTTGTTTATGGATGCCGCCCCAGAGAATGATGGCAATGGAGAAGGCTACCGCCCAAAAGCGCTCATGTTGTCGGCTTTGGCAGGATGTTCGGGTTTGGATGTGGCATCGCTTATTAAAAAGATGAAATTGGAAGTAGCCGATTTTCAAATAGACATTGAAGCAAATCTTACCGAAGAGCATCCTAAAATTTATGACAAAGTCGCTATGCATTTTCATTTTTATGGCGATGCATTAAGCGAAAAGAAACTTCAGAAAGCAGTCGATTTATCCGTTGAAAAATATTGTGGTGTTATGGAAATGTTCCGTCAGTTTTCAGAGTTAGCCATTGAAACCCATTTTCATAAGAAATAAATATTTGCGATTTAGAGGAGGCACTTTGTACTTCTAACTTTGTACTTTTAACTTTGTACTTCTAGCTTTTTTTATGCGTTGGACCTTAAAACCAAAACCCGATTCTAAAAAACTGGAGGCTTTGCAAAAAGCGCTTCAAGTGGATGCTGTGGTGGCCACGTTATTGTTACAGCGTGGTGTGGAAACTTATGAAGATGCCAAGGCTTTTTTCAGGCCAAGTTTAGACGATTTGCACGATCCGTATTTAATGAAGGATATGGATAAAGCGGTTGCCCGAATTGAAACCGCCATGGAAAAACACGAAAATATTCTGGTGTATGGCGATTATGATGTGGACGGAACCACCGCAGTTGCATTAATGTCTTCGTATTTAAAAACAAAATATAACCTGGTCTATACTTATATTCCTAATAGGTATGATGAAGGTTATGGCATTTCGTATAAAGGCATCAATTTTGCCTTGGAGAATAATTTTACCCTCATTATTGCTTTGGATTGTGGCATAAAATCCGTTGACAAAGTAGCGTATGCTAAAGAATTGGGCATCGATTTTATAATATGCGACCACCATACACCAGCAGATGGAATTCCAGACGCGGTTGCTGTTTTAGATCCAAAAAGAAACGATTGCAACTATCCTTTTAAAGAACTTTGTGGTTGTGGGGTTGGTTTTAAATTGATCCAGGCATTAGCAGGAAAAGATGGAAAAAAAGCAGAAGATTTAACCGAATATTTAGACTTGGTTGCCACAGCCATTGGCGCCGATATTGTGCCCATTGATGGCGAAAATAGGATATTGGCCCATTTTGGCCTGCAAGTGATCAATACCAATCCACGCCCCGGAATTAAAGCCATATTGGACCAAGTTGAAAAAACGGAATTGACCATTACCGACGTGGTTTTTGTTGTGGCACCTCGCATCAATGCTGCGGGGCGCATGGAACATGGCAATTTTGCAGTGCGGTTATTGGCAGAGGAAGAAGCGGATTTGGCCGTTAAATATGCTTCGGAAATTAACAATTACAATCTTGACAGGCGCGAAACCGATAAACAGGTTACAGAAGAAGCCTTGAAGCAAATTGAAGAACAAAACGAACAGGGTCGTCTTACTACGGTGGTTTATCATGAGAATTGGCATAAAGGCGTTATTGGCATTGTGGCTTCCAGATTAACCGAAACCTATTACCGGCCCACATTGGTATTTACAAAAAGTGGCGATAAGTTGGCTGCTTCGGCACGTTCGGTTCGCGATTTTGATATTTATGAAGCTTTAGGAGCATGCAGTGCCCATATCGAACAATTTGGGGGTCATAAATATGCAGCAGGCTTAACGCTTTTAGAAGAAAATTATGAAGCTTTTAAACAGGCTTTTGAAGATGTGGTTACAAAAACCATTGATAGAAATTTATTGACCCCGGAAATTAAAATTGATGTTAAAATTGATTTACAGGACATCACGCCTAAATTTTACAGGATTCTAAAACAGTTTGCGCCTTTTGGCCCCAATAATATGACCCCCGTTTTTATGACGGATAATTTGTTGGATACCGGTTACGGCAAATGTGTGGGCGAAGACAAGACCCATTTGAGAATGACGGTAAAGCAACCACAATCCAATAGTGTGGTAGCTATTGGCTTTGGAATGGGCGATAAATTTGACATTATTTCCAATAGAAAACCTTTTAAAGCGGTGTATTCCATTGATGAGAATGAATGGCAGGGACATGTAAGTTTACAGTTGAAACTAAGGGATATTATGTGAATTTTAAGGACTCCGTCCGTTATTTTTTTGTAATTCATTTACGAAGAGGACAGGGCTAACGTCCCTTTTAATCCATAAATTTTTGTATCTACGAAGATTCCAGGCCTAAAACCCAGAATGCTGCCTGCTTAATACCGGTAGATTTTTATAGAATTTTGTTCTCCGTTTATATCGTTAATATTTTTGATGAACTTAGGGGCGTTAGCCCTAACATCATTGTAGAGAATAGGTGATGAAGATGGTTTAGGGGCGTTAGCCCTGACATCTGTTGTTTAATAAAATGGAGTGAAAGTGTTTGCCATATTTATGAGATTGTTTTCCAAAACTAAATTCGTTCTTATTTTAGAATTTAACAAAAAACTAAAATAGCCAGACTCCTTATTTTAGATTTTGAAGAAAAACTAAAATAGTAATGCGCTTTATTTTAAATTTGAAGCGAAATTTAAAAAAACGTTTAATCCACATCCTGCAAGTTCCGATGGCAATCGGGATCAAAAACCTTGTAGGACTTAATTAAAGAGATTCCTGCTTTCGCAGGAATATGAATATGGCAAAAACAGACCCCTACGCAGCTTTGCGCATTAAAGAATTCAATATTTTTTTATTGTTGCGTTTCGCCTTGGTATTTGGCTGGTCTATGCAGTTTATAATTATAGAGTGGGAGGTTTATAGAATTACAAAAGACCCCTGGGCCATTGGTTTAATTGGATTGATGGAAATCATTCCAGCGTTTACCATGGCATTGTTTGCAGGTCATATTGTGGACCAAAAGGAAAAAAGAAACCTGCTCGCCATTTGTATCGCTGCTTTTTCACTGATTAGTTTAGGATTATTTTTAATTACATGGCCTGCAATTACATCTGGTTGGCCAACCAAAACCATTTTATACAGCATTTATGCTTTGGTATTTTTTGGGGGTTTTTTACGCTCGTTTTTTGGACCTACCATTTTTTCTTTGGTAGCTTTAATTGTTCCGAAAAAGATATATCCAAATGCCGCCACGTGGAACAGTTCTACATGGCAAGTAGCATCGGTTTTAGGGCCTGCTTTTGCAGGGTTTTCCATAAAATGGATTGGGGTACATTGGTCATTAAGCATAGTGTTTGGCTTGGTTGTTTTTTCTTTGATTGTTTTAATGTTTATTAAGAAAAAACCCATATTAAACCCGAAAATTGGAGAACCTGTTATTGAAAGCTTAAAAGAAGGCGTACGGTTTGTGTTTAAAACAAAAGCTATTTTAGGAGCCATCACTTTAGATATGGTGGCCGTTTTATTTGGTGGTGCCGTTGCGTTACTTGCTGTTTTTGCACAAGATATTTTAAAAGTAGGTGCCGCAGGATTTGGGATTTTAAGGGCAGCTCCTGCCGTAGGAGCTTCCATAACCATGCTTTTTACAGCCTATTTGCCGATAAGTAAAAATGCAGGAAAGAAATTGTTGGCTGCTATTTTTGGTTTTGGAATTTGCATCATCATTTTCGGAATTTCCAATGTGTTTTGGATTTCAGTGATAGCGTTGTTTTTTAGCGGCGTTACCGATGGGGTTTCCATGGTAATCCGTCAAACCATTTTGCAATTAAAAACGCCGGACCACATGCGCGGACGGGTATCTGCCGTAAACTCTATGTTTGTTGGGTCTTCTAATGAATTGGGCGCTTTTGAAAGTGGATTGACCGCAAAACTGATGGGGACCGTAAATGCGGTCGTTTTTGGAGGCACCATGACTTTAATAACCGTTTTAACCATCGGGGCTAAAAATAAAACACTTCGGAATTTAGATTTAACCGAGGATTTGGAGGAGCATAATAAAGACTAATTTTTTAATAGACCTGTCAGGTCTGAAATGTGTTAAATTTTTTCAAATCCAAAAAACCACCTCGTCTTCATCCCGTATACTCGGGATGAAGCCACTCCTCCTTTTTTAAGGAGGAGAGTTGCCTTCTATTAATGTTTTGGTTTTTCAACATTAGTCAATTTATGATGCTTAAAAATCCCTTCCCTTAGCAAGGGAAGGTGGATTTCAATTCGGTAGAATTGAAAAACGGAAGGGATTTAAAACCTTAAAGACATAAAAATCATAGTTCTAATATGTTTTCAACTCAAAATTTTCGCCATCAAAAACGCCATACGTATAGTACGAAATCCAGTCGCCAAGATTGATGTATTTTGATGTGTTGTTGAGGTTAATTTCTAAAGGTAAATGGCGGTGGCCAAACACAAAATAATCGTAATGTTTTTCGTTTAGTTTTTCTTTGGAATATTGTACCAACCATTCCTTGTCCTCTCCTTGAAAAGTGGCGTCTTCATCACCCGAAATCAATTTATTTTTTACCGATAGATATTGGGCAATTTTGACGCCAATATCGGGATGTATCCACCGGAACAACCATTTAAACATAGGGTTTGTAAACACTTGTTTCATGCCTTTATAGCCTTTGTCCCCAGGCCCTAAACCATCGCCATGGCCAATAAAAAAGCTTTTGTTGTTAAAGGTAAATTCTTTTGGTTCATGATATACCGGAATGTTCAGTTCTTCCTTAAAATAACCGTTCATCCATAAATCGTGGTTGCCAACAAAAAAATAAATGGGGATTCCAGAATCTGATATTTCCGCAAGTTTGCCAAGCGTTCGTGTAAAACCTTTTGGGACTACGGTTTTATATTCAAACCAAAAGTCGAATAAATCACCCACCAAAAAAATAGCTGCAGCATCGTGTTTAATGCTGTCCAACCAAGCCACAAACTTCTTTTCGCGCGGGCGAGAAGCTTGGGCTGTTGGTGCTCCCAAATGATTATCGGATGCGAAATATATCTTTTTCCCTTTTGGAATATTCATGTGGTAAATATAAATAAATTAGCCACTAATGCACGAATATTTGTTTTAGAACTGCACATAGTTGATGGATGCGTTAGGGATTGAGCAATTGTTGGAGCACCTCGTAGAGTGCGACTTGCGAAAGCCCGACCCGAAGGGTAACGCCCTAAATATTATCGTAAGCAAACCATTCGGCAAAAGAAGTGTCGGTTTCTTGAAGTTTCAGCGAGTGCAGTTCGATATCTTCGGGCAAACGACGTTTTATTTTTTTAGCAAAATCTATTACCATCATTTCGCTGGTTGGCTGATAATCAACAAGTAACACGTTATGTCCACGATCTTCAAGTTCTTTGGCAAGTTCTACGTGGGGCGTGTTTTTATTGAAAACAGTGGCGTGGTCAAACACATTTACAATATCTTCCTTTACAATGTTTTTTAAATCACCAAAATCTATCACCATACCATATTTTACGTTTGTAGAATCGGCAATTGGCTTTCCGATAACGGTAACCGAGAGTTTGTAACTGTGCCCATGTACGTTTTTGCACTTGCCATCGTACCCATACAGGGCATGACCGGTTTCGAAAGAAAATTGTTTTGTGATACGAATAAAGCTCATTGGAGAAAATTTAGAACACAAAGATAGTTGTTTTGTAAAAGCAATTTGTTTTTAGATTACATTTGATTAATAATTGGAGCTGTTTTTTGATGTTAACCCATGTAAATGAATAAGTTATGAGTCATCTTTTTGAGGCTATTGGTTTTGTTGAGAATGCGCTTTACGAACAGATAATCTCTGATATCGGAACACAGCAATTTAGTATTGTTGAAGATTTTTTTTCTACCGAAGAAGTTTCGGTTTTAAGACAATCACTTTTAGAAAAGTATGAAGAGGACACTTTCAAAAAAGCAGCTATTGGCAATAGGTTGAATGAAACCATTGTAAAATCGATTAGAGGCGACGTTATTTTGTGGATGGACGAGGCCAAGGCCGATACCATTGAAACCTTGTTTTTTAATAGGATTAACGACTTGGTCAACTATTTGAACAAAACCTGTTTTTTAGGGATTTTACATAAAGAGTTCCACTACGCTATTTACCCTAAAAGTACGTATTACAAAAGGCATATTGATACGTTTCAAAATGATGACAGACGCAAATTATCTTTTGTTTGTTATTTGAATGAAGACGGATGGTTACCAGAAAATGGTGGCGAATTGGTTTTGTATTTGGATGAAAACGGTAAAGAGGTTGAAAAAGTTATCTATCCGTTTCCGGGGCGAGTTGTTATTTTTGAAAGTCAAGTTATTGAACACGAAGTGAAACCTGTAAATACTGAACGTTTAAGTATAACCGGGTGGTTAAAAACCCGTTAACTATCGTTTTTTTCTTTTGTTGTAAAAGTAAACCACGATAAGTACGATACCTAAAATTAAAAACAGGCCGTTTCCGCCAAAAAAGTTAAAAAAATCCATATCAATCCTTGTTTATTTTGTTTTTATTGTATCTGTAAATCAAATATGCCATTGCTACCAGTACCACAAAAGGCGCCATGCTACCTATAAAAACACCAATTTCATAACCGGGGTCTGGAGCGTTTTTAATTTTTTCTTCTATACCAACTTTTTGTAAAATCGCTATTAAAGTCATGTTGTTTTGTTGAGCGATAAAGTTAAATATTTTTTATAGAACTGGTTTAAACTTTTTTCAATTGGCTGCAAAATGATATTTTTCACTTACTTTTTGTCTTTTTTACTCTGTAGCTATGCTATGCAGTTCAAAAAAGCCTTCAATTGAGCAAAAAACCTCTTCCCGAGCTATCGGGAATTCGCTTCAATCAAAAACGTTTAAACCTGTTCATAATAAAAGCTCATAACAATAAAAAGGATGTTCACTTTGTTTGGGAAAATAAATACCTTCCAACCGCTGGTATCCTCTACGCTCATAAAAGTTTAAGTTTCTTAGGTTTTGGGAAAAAGTATCTAATCTAATGGAACTAAAATGATTTTCTTGGGCATAATTTTCGGCAAAAGCCATAAGTTGTTGTGCATAGCCTTTTCCTTGATGTTTGGGATGAATGGCCAACCGATGGATGTACAGATTGTTTTCATTGGGCGTAAGCCATTTTAAGGGCTTGTAAAAATCATCCATGAAAGTGGATATGGAAATACAGCCAACAAGTATGGAATCTATTTTAAGAATGTACAATTCGTTGCGCTTTACATCATCACTAAAAGCCTCTTTATTGGGATAGTGTTCATTCCATTGACGAATTTGATTATCAATTAAATATAGAGCACAAGATTTTGTGATTTCTAAAATTTTATCAATGTCGGAATATTTGCCTTTACAAATCATTTAATTGATTACTTTTGCATTAAAATTAGGTTTAAATTTTTTAAAAATGAAACATCCATCACTAAATGTTTGTCGCACAGAGGAATGATTATATGTATGTAACATCCCTGTGCCGGGCGCAGTCGAAGTATGACCACAAAAAATAAAAAACATAAACAGATGAAAAATATTTTAGTACCAGTTGGAGCTTCTGAAAATGCTTTGGGCCATTTACAATATGCAGTGGATTTTGCTGAAGCTTTTGGAGCTAAACTTTATGTGGTCCAAGTTTATAACGTTTATACCAAAGCGGGAACCATGATTAAAATAGATCATATTTTAGAGCAAGATACGCTTGAATATTTAAATGGAATGGTTTCTAAAGTTGACACAAAAAACGTTGCCATTATTGTAAAAGCCCTTAAAGGCAAATTAATTGACACTTTAGAATTAGCTTGTAAAGCTGCCGAAATCGACTTAATCTTAATAGAACCGAGAACTTATTCTGAAGATGAAAACTTGTTTTTAGGGCAAACTTCGGGTAAAATTGTTAAGCAAATGCATGTGCCTACCTTAATAATCCCTGAAGGTTATAACTATAAGCCTATTAAGAATGTTTTAATGGCGGTAAAATCGGCTATCATTAGAAAAGAAGGTGTGCTAACTTCGCTAAAAGCCATCAAAGACAGATTTAAATCGGTAGTCAACCTATTGTTAGTAAAAACGCCTTATTATAACGAAAGTGATTTTGATTTAAACGATGAATTGTCTAACATTGTAAGCGAAATTATTTATTCTGAAAACCCATCCACCTATTTAGGAGTTTTGGAACATTACAAACTGCACAACCCAGATATGCTTTGTGTTGTAAGGCGAAAAAGAGGTTTTTTTATGAAAATATGGGAAAACAGCACCATTTACAAAAAGGATTTTGATAGTAAATTGCCTGTTTTGGTATTAAGTGAATTAAAATAGAAATTTGGGGATGTAGCTCAGTTGGCTAGAGCGCTACGCTGGCAGCGTAGAGGCCGTGGGTTCGAGTCCCATCTTCTCCACAGTAGTGGCAAGGCTTTAGAAGGTTTCACTTCTAAAGCCTTTTTTAATTTGTACGCAATTTGCACGAAAAAATGAATTTATTTATTTTTTCATTTGATATGAATTGGCTTTTTTAATGGTAGAACTTATTAATTCCCGTTTGCAAAAGTTAATAAACTTCAATTTTCAAAACTTTAAGCTGTCTATTTATAACAAGCACAATTTCTAAAATCTGTTTTTCAAGCCCTAAAATTCACTAAAAACCTTGATTACCATTGTTAATGGCCCAAAACAAGTTCCACAACGTTCATTTACCGGCCATCAAGATTGTTATTTTAACGTGAATAACGGATAAGAAAATTAAGATTGAATTTTTCTTTTTCCCCTTCCTAATGGATGGAAAAATTCCTGAAATGTAGAAAATATATCACCATTTAGGGTTGGGGAAGGGACATTTTCGGCTCAATAGGGTTATCCGTTATTCACGTTATTTTATAAAAATCACCTTTAAGCACTTTTGTAGATAAAACAATGTGTTCCTTAAACAGAGGCACAAGTAATTTGGCAATATAGGCTTGTGGAATGTTAATGGACTGGAAAATATCCTTAACCATTATCTTATTTTCTTTTGCAGCATGTAACGCTATAAACAATACGGCTTTAATAGCGTGTTTAGAAGGCTTGAAATCATTCGCAAATAAAATATATCCTCTGAAACAATAAAAAAGATATTTTTATCTTAAATATGATTTTTATCATATTATAAGGGCTTCTAACCTCTTAAATTTGTTGGAATAAATTAATAATAAAATTATGAAACAAGCATTTAATATTTTAATAGCACTTTCTGTATCGCTACTAATAAGCTGTGGCGGTAAAGAAGACAAGAAAAAAGAGAATTTTTCTTATGAAAAAACAGCACCTACAGAACAGGCTGCTTCTACGGCTGAATCTGTACCTGCGTCAAAAAAAATTGATTTGAGTGATAAAGGCATTGGCCCGATAAAATCATTAGAACTAGCTGCTGAAATAGACCAAGCCATGGCAACTCAAGGTGAAGAAATCTATAAAAAAATGTGTACCGCTTGCCACAGGCCCGACAAAAAATTCATTGGGCCACCACCAGTGGGCATTTTAGACCGCAGAACTCCAGAATGGGTCATGAACATGATTTTAAACCCAGAAGAAATGATTCAAAAAAACCCTTTGGCCAAAGAGCTATTGGCAGAATTTAATGGCGCCCCTATGGCGAACCAAAATCTAACTGAAGCCGAAGCGAGAGCTGTATTGGAATACTTTAGAACATTAAAATAAATGCAAAATGCAAACCACCTTTAAAATTTTATTTTCCGCACTACTTGTTGCTTTCTTTTTTAATTGCAAAAACAATAAAGAAACTCCGGCCGAAACAACCACCACCACGGTTGAAACTCCGACTGACAAAAAACAAGGGCAAGCCTTTATTGCAGATGACGGCTCTACGCCAAACGTATTGCAAATAGCAATGGGATCCAAGGATCACACCACACTTGTAGCGGCTGTTCAGGCTGCCGAATTGGAAAACGCTTTGGTAAATGCAGGACCGTTAATGGTTTTTGCGCCTACAAACGAAGCGTTTGCTGCCCTACCGGCAGGAACGGTTGAAAATTTATTGAAACCAGAAAACAAGGATGCTTTGGCCAATATTTTGAAATATCATGTAACCCCCGGTAACTATACTAAAGACTTTCTTAAAAAATTCAAAAAATTAGGACAAGCCAATAACCAAGATGTTAAAGTCGAAGTTATTGGTGATGATGTATTTGTTGGGGGCGCCAAAATAATTGCGAGTGTACCTGCCGGAAATGGCATTGTACACGTAGTGGACAAAGTGATTTTACCCGAGAACTAAATATTTTAAAATAAACATAAAATGAAAAAAACAGCAAATATTTCTATCGCATTCTTAATTATTGCTTTTGCTTTTACAAGCTGCAATAAGGGGGAATCTTCAAAATCAAATGGGGCATTAAGTTCCAATGCAGCAGAACAGGTTTATGTGGCTCCTGGAAGCTACGACGAATTTTACGCCTTTTTATCAGGTGGATTTAGCGGCCAATTATCTGTTTATGGATTACCGTCTGGCCGTTTGTTCAAGGTTATTCCTGTCTTCTCCCAAGATGCTGAAAAAGCGTACGGATATAATGAAGAAACCAAACCCATGTTAATGACATCGTTTGGAGAAATCCCTTGGGGTGATGCCCACCATCCGGATATCTCCCAAACCAATGGGGTGTTAGATGGCCGTTGGGTATTTATAAACGAAAACAATACACCGCGTATCGCAAGAATTGACCTGACGACTTTTGAAACCGCTGAGATCATTGAAATTCCAAACTCTGCCGGGAACCACAGTTCTTCCTATGTTACAGATAATACGGAATATGTAATTGCTGGAACTCGGTTTAGTGTGCCAGTACCCCAGCAAGACATGGCAATTAAAGATTATAAAGGCAATTTTAAAGGCACTTTATCCTTTCTAAAAGTTGATAAAGATAGTGGCCAGATGGACTTATCTTTTCAAATATTGATGCCCGGATTCGATTATGACAAAGCGCATCCTGGCCGTGGAAAATCTGATGGATGGTTTTTTTACACCACTTATAATACAGAAGAAGCCAATACATTGTTGGAAGTTAATGCATCACAAAATGATAAAGATTATATTGCCGCTGTAAACTGGAAAAAAGCTGAGGAATATATTAAAGCAGGTAAATTTAAAACCATGCCTGCTAAATATGCCCACAATATCTATAATGATGAAACGCATTCGGCAACAACTACTTGGGGTACCACTGTAAAAGTATTGGATCCGGCAGAAAGCCCTGGTTTAGTATATTTTTTACCAACACCAAAATCACCTCATGGCTGCGATGTGGACCCAACAGGCGAATACATTGTGGGCAGTGGTAAATTGGCAGCAAGTTTAACCGTGCATTCATTTACAAAAATGCTTGATGCCATTGAAAACAAAAAATTTTCCGGTGAAGCTTACGGCATCCCTGTTTTAAACTTTGAAGATGTTTTGGCAGGAACCGTTGAGCAACCAGGATTAGGACCTTTGCATACTGAATTTGATGGCAAAGGAAATGCTTATACTACCTTCTTTATTTCTTCTGAAATTGTAAAATGGAAATTAGGAACTTGGGAAGTTTTGGACAGACAACCAGCATTTTACTCTCCCGGCCACTTAATGATTCCAGGTGGAAATTCACAAAAACCTTTTGGAAAATATTTGCTCTCAATGAATAAAATCACAAAAGACCGTTATTTGCCAACAGGGCCAGAATTAAGCCAATCGGCTCAATTATACGATATTTCCGGAGATAAGATGAAACTCCTTTTAGATTTTCCTACGGTAGGCGAGCCTCATTATGCCGCAGGTATTCCAGCCAATTTAGTGCAACCAAACTCTAAAAAAGTATTTAAGCTAGAAGACAACAAACATCCTTTTGCAACTACAAACGATGCAAATGCAAAAGTGGTACGTGATGGAAATAATGTACATATATACATGACCACTATTAGAAGCCACTTTAATCCAGATAATATTGAAGGTGTAAAAGTAGGAGACAAAGTATATTTCCATGTTACTAATCTAGAACAGGATTTTGATGTGCCGCATGGTTTTGGTATCATTGGTGCCAATACGTCTGAGCTATTGATAATGCCAGGGCAAACCGAAACTTCTGTTTGGGAACCTAAACAAGTAGGTGTTTGGCCTTTCTATTGTACCGATTTCTGTTCAGCACTGCACCAAGAAATGCAAGGGTATGTTCGGGTATCTGCCGCAAATGCCAACACGCCTTTAAAATGGTCATTAGGTGAAGATATAGAATAAATAAACTAGGGGAATTTTGTTTTAGTGTTTATTTCCCTATCAAGGCGAGAGTTGAATTTTTCGCTCTCGCCTTTCTTTTAAAACACTATAAATAAATTTTAATTTTTTTCAGATGAAAAAATCAAACATCATTATGCTAATTGCCGCTCTATTGCCATTAGGGTTATTCTTTTTTCCCCTTTGGAAAATAACATTGGAGGCACCGCAATACCCAACACCTTTGGGTATGTATATCTACATTAATGATTTTGCAGACGCCAATCCTTACGATATTAAAAACATCAATTTAATGAACCATTATGTAGGCATGAAATACATTCCTGATTCCATCCCTGAATTTAAAATCTTCCCTTTGGGAATAATTATTACCACTATTTTAGGATTAATAATTGCGTTTAAATTTAATTACAAATGGTTTTTAGGATGGTTTATTTTAATGGTTGTTTTGAGTCTTGCTGGAATGTTTGATTTTTATTTATGGGAATACGATTACGGAAACAATTTAGATCCAAAAGCTATTATAAAATTCACCAACCCCGATGGTAGTGTTATGGGTTTTCAGCCCCCTTTGTTTGGCAGTAAAGACATACTGAACTTTAAAGCACATTCGTACCCGCGTTTAGGCGCCTTATTTTTAGCTTTAGGAATTGCCGTATCTTTACTTGCCTATGTTATAGGTAAAAAGGAACGTAAAATCCCTTCCGATGGTTATCCGGACTAAACCTTGCGGAAAAGGCCAGGGATAGGAAAAACACTAAAAAATGCAAACACTAAAACACTGTTCAATAATAATATTATTGCTTATATGCTTGGGCTGTAACGTAAAGCCTCAACCTATAAACTATGGCAATGATGCTTGTCAATTTTGCCGAATGACCATTGTTGATAAAAAACATGCCGCTGAAATAGTTACAAAAAAAGGTAAGGTCTATAAATTTGATGCTTCAGAATGCATGGTTAATTTCTCAAAAGATTTTGACACTTCGAATGTCCGGTTTTACTTATCAACAAACTATGCCACTCCAGATACTTTTACAGATGCTACGCAAGCTACATTTTTAGTCAGTAAAAATATTCCAAGCCCCATGGGAGCTTTTTTATCAGCCTTTAAAATAAAGGAAGAGGCATTAAATGCGCAGGCCGATAATGGAGGTGATCTATATTCTTGGGATGAACTGTTACTACATTTAAAAACCATGAACAAGTGAAAAACCTAATTGTTTTTATAATTACTTTTTTTATGGGTCCTGCATATTCTTTATATGCCGAAACAATTTTGGTTTGTCAAAATTGTAAAATTTCATCTATAAAAAGTGCTGTCGCAATCTCCAAAGAAAACGACACTATAATCATCAAAAAAGGGATTTATAAAGAACATAATATTTTAATTGATAAACCTCTTACAATTATTGGTGAAGACTATCCTGTAATTGATGGTGAAGAACAAGGGGAACTAATTACAATTACTTCAGACCACGTTAGTATTGATGGTTTTTTTTTAAAAAACGTAGGCAATAGTGATACCAAAGATTTTGCAGCGGTAAGAGTGCGAAAAAGCAATTATTTTGAGATTAAAAATTTAATTATCGAAAAACTTTTTTTTGGCATTTATATTGAAAAATCCAATTTTGGCAAAATACTTAATAATAAAATTAAAGGCGACGCTGTAGAAGAGTATAACTCCGGAAACGGCATCCAATTATGGTACAGCCATGATTTGGTTATTGCAAACAACCATATTCAAAATATGAGGGATGGTATTTATTTTGAATTCGCCAATAACTGTACCATTAAAAATAATGTAAGCACCAATAATTTAAGGTATGGACTTCATTTTATGTTTTCGGACAACGATGTTTATGAAGGCAATACATTTAAAGATAATGGGGCAGGTGTTGCCGTAATGTTTTCCAAGAAAATTAAAATGATGAAAAATAATTTCATTCAAAATTGGGGAACGGCCTCTTACGGTTTATTGCTAAAGGAAATTAATGACGCCGAAATTAGTGGCAACACCTTTGAAGAAAACACCATAGGCATCAACATAGAAGGCTCGAACAGAATTGTTTATAAAAACAATAATTTTACTAATAACGGGTGGGCGATTAAGGTTCGAGGCGCTTGCTATGCCAACAGTTTTTTAGAAAACAATTTTTTGTACAATTCCTTCGATGTTTCATACAACAGCAATGTGAATGATAATGTTTTTGATAAAAATTATTGGAGCAATTACACGGGTTACGATTTAAACAAAGATGGTATTGGCGATGTACCTTACCGACCCGTAAAACTATTTTCCTATATCGTAAACCGTACGCCAGAAACCATCATTCTATTGCGTAGTTTATTTATTGATATTATAGATTTTTCTGAAAAAGTATCGCCCGTTTTTACACCAGACAATCTATTGGACAATAATCCCGTTACAAAAAAAATCTCATGGTAAGCATTCAAAATCTACATAAAAAGTTTGGGAAAAATGAAGTCTTAAGTGGCGTCGATCTATCCATTAAAGAAGGTGGTATTTTTGCGGTGCTCGGTCCCAATGGTTCGGGTAAAACCACCTTGATAAAATCTATTTTAGGCATGGTCATTCCCAACAAAGGCACCATAACGGTTCATGGCCAAAACATAAAAAACAACTCCGATTACCGCTATAACATTGATTACCTACCACAAATTGCCAACTTCCCAAGTAATTTAAAAGTGAAAGAGCTTATTAAAATGATCAAGGATCTACGCGGTAAAACCAATGATGATGAACGACTGATAGAATGGTTCAAACTGAATGCTTTTTTAGATAAGAAACTGGGAACGCTTTCTGGCGGCACCAAACAAAAAGTGAATTTGGTATTGACCTTTATGTTCAACAGCCCGATTATTATTTTAGATGAACCCACTTCTGGACTCGACCCTATTTCGCTTATCAGATTAAAAGATTTGATTCAAGAAGAAAAAACCAAGGGAAAAACCATCTTAATAACCTCGCACATTATGAGTTTTGTTGAAGAAGTATCCGATGAAATCGTGTTTCTTTTAGAAGGGAAAATTTACTTTAAGGGCAGTGTTTCAGAATTAAAAACAAAAACAAACCAACCCGATTTTGAACACGCCATTGCATCCATTTTAACCGAGAATCATGCTTAAAATATTAAAATATAGTTTTTACGATTTAATGCGAAGCCGCTGGAGCTATGTGTACTTCGCTTTTTATTTATTGCTTGGCGTTGTACTGTTGTTTTTAAACAACGATCTATCAAAAGCGGTCATCACTTTAATGAACATCATTATTGTTTTAGTACCATTAATTGGAACCATTTTCGGGGTCATGTATTATTACAATTCCAAGGAATTTACCGAGCTTCTTTTGGCACAGCCCATAAAACGCTCTTCCATATTTTTAGGCCAGTATTTAGGTGTTGCCTTGTCTTTGTCCATGAGTTTGATTTTAGGTTTAGGTCTTCCGTTTGTGCTTTATGGGCTGTTTAAAAGCAATGCCATTTGGGATTTTTCATTATTGCTGATCACTGGAACGTTTTTAACCTTAATATTTACAGCCTTGGCGTTTAACATCGCATTGTCTAACGAAAACAAAATTAAAGGTTTCGGTTATGCCATTTTGCTTTGGTTGTTCTTGGGCATTATTTACGACGGTATTTTTTTACTGTCTTTAATAGTCTTTGAAGATTATCCGTTGGATAAAGTCTCATTACTGGCAACAATGCTAAATCCCATTGATCTTTCAAGAACACTCATCCTTTTAAAATTGGATATCTCAGCATTATTAGGATATACAGGAGCTGTTTTTAAACAATTTTTTGGCACTGGTTTCGGGCTCATTGTTTCATTCATGGCCCTATCCATTTGGGTTGTTTTACCCGTTTTAAGAATAACCTTTAAAGCAAAGAGGAAAGATTTTTAATTATTATTGTTGTCTGGCAAAAGAATCAAGACCGCTGCGCTGATAGCATATAGAATCAAGACTTGATTTTAACTAACTGATCATCCATTCAAAATAGGTTTATGTTTTCCTGTTTTCCGCACTTTTCAGAAAGACCCTCTGAAGCCCCTGTAAATACTGATTTTTTTTTTGAAAAGGGTGTTGCACCAAATCTCAGTATTTGTTAAAATAATAATTGGGATTTCAAATATTGCATTATTGCATTCTCAGAGTGTTAAAAGTTAAATTTTTGTATTTTCTAAGACATTTTTCAGATTTTGCTCCTTTTCAATTTTTTTCCTGGGTGTTTCATAGCGGAAAACAGGATATTTTTTGTTAAAACAGACCAAAATGCCTTTTTCTCTGTGTAACATAAGTTATTAATCCTATAAAAACTCAATAGCTCTTATGGCCAAAACACTCATAGAAACTAACGTAACTGCAATGAATCCCGATAGCTATCGGGAGCAGGGTATTAACCTTTAACTTGACAATACAAGCACGCCAATTAATAAGATATCCAAATAATTGGAAGTGGCCCATGCGTGTTTTTGGCCATTGTTATAGCACATGAAACTTCCATAACGAACTTTCGATACCCAAGTGAATGATTATATGGAAGTCCCGATAGCTCTATCGGGATGACCGATAAAAAACAATAAAAACACACACATGAAACTTTATAATTAAATGATATAAATCATATTTTAAAAATAAGATTAAAAGTATTTTTGTCCAATTAAAAAAAGATATTTTTGTCTTTTTTATGAACAACCAATAAAAACACTAATTATGGCACTTAAACAAACACTTTTAAAAACGAAACCATTCAGTTTACCCCTGGGCCTATTGGCCTTAATTATGTTATTATACACCTCTTGTGTTGATAACAAATCCAAAGAATATGAAAATGCAGCAGATATTCCTGTAAGCCGGGAAATGGTTGCCGAATTAACATCGCCGCCAAATGTTCCAACACCTGTTGGAGCAAGAAAAGCCAAAAAGCTTATTGTGAAAATGGAAATTCTTGAAAAAGAAGGCACCATGACAGACGGAACAACCTATAATTATTGGACTTTTGGAGGTACGGTTCCCGGTAGTTTTATTCGTACCCGCGTGGGAGACGAGGTAGAGTTTACATTGGCAAATCACCCAGATAATAAACTGCCCCATACTATTGACTTACATGCAGTAACCGGTCCTGGTGGTGGGGCAACCTCTTCTTTTGTTGCTCCTGGACAAGAGAAAAAATTTAGCTTTAAAACAATAAATCCTGGCTTGTACGTGTATCATTGCGCTACTGCTCCCGTTGGTATGCACATTGCAAATGGCATGTACGGTTTAATTTTAGTTGAACCCGAAGGTGGTTTGCCCCAAGTCGATAAAGAATATTACATTATGCAAGGCGATTTTTATACCAGCGGAAAAACCGGAGACCCAGGCCTTCAGGCTTTCGATATGCAAAAAGCAATTGATGAAAAACCCGATTATGTAGTATTTAATGGAAAAGTTGGCTCGCTAACCGGCGACAACGCTATTACAGCTAATGTTGGGGAAACAGTCCGCTTGTTTGTAGGTAATGGTGGCCCTAATTTAGTGTCCTCTTTTCACGTAATTGGTGAAATTTTCGATAAAGTCCATGTTGAAGGTGGCTCTACAATTAACGAAAATGTACAAACCACATTAATTCCTGCCGGTGGTGCTGCCATTGTTGAGTTTAGGGTAGATGTTCCCGGAACTTTCATTTTGGTAGATCATTCCATATTTAGAGCTTTTAACAAAGGGGCTTTAGGAATGCTTAAAGTGGAAGGGGAAGAAAACAAAACCATTTATGCAGGGGTCGTTCAAGAAGGTATTTACCATCCAGAAGGAGGCACCATACAAACCATGCCAACTAAAGCCAAAGAGGAAGAACCAACCTCCGATAAGAGCTTAGCTGAGAAAATAGATTCTGGAAAGAAAATCTATATGCAAACATGTTTTGCTTGCCATCAAGCCGAAGGCCAAGGCATACCAAATGCCTTTCCTCCATTGGCTAAATCAGATTATTTAAATGCCGATGTAAATCGTGCCATCGGTATTGTAATTAAAGGAAAAACCGGTGAGATTACTGTAAACGGGCAAAAATACAATAGTGTTATGACGGGGCAAACTTTAAGCAATTCTGAAATTGCCGATGTGTTGACTTTCGTTTATAACTCCTGGGGAAATAATAAAACCAATGTAACCAAGAGTCAAGTAGACCAGGTTAAAAGCGGTCATTAATTATAATATATAAAAACACAATGAAAACTGTTTCAATACTGATAATTTATGTGCTATTTCTTTGGCCAACCAATGTAAATTGTCAGTCTAAAATGGTTTCAATTAAAGGCGGAACTTACACCCCTCTTTACGGAAGGGATTCATTAAAAGTTACCGTTTCAGATTTTGGCATCGATGTATATCCAGTTACAAATAGTGAGTATTTGGAATTTGTAAAAAAACATCCTAAATGGCAACGCTCTCAGGTAAAAAAAATATTTGCGGACGGTAATTATTTAATAGGTTGGGCTTCTGATACTGAATTAGGAAAAAATCAATCCTTAAATGCACCAATTACAAATATTTCTTGGTTCGCAGCTAGTAATTATTGTGAATGCCAAGGAAAAAGATTGCCAACCATAGACGAATGGGAATATGTGGCCATGGCAAATAAAACGCTTGCCGATGCACGAAAGTTGGAATCTTACAACAAGTTTATTTTAGGATGGTACGAAAAACCAAAAACCTTTAACGATTCCGTTGGATCGACCTTTAAGAATTATTGGGGCGTTTATGATTTACACGGTTTGGTATGGGAATGGACGTTGGATTTTAATTCGGTGTTAATTTCAGGTGAATCCAGGAAAGATGTTGATAATGACAGCAATCTATTCTGCGGCAGTGCTGCCATTGGTGCCACCGATTTAATGAACTATGCTGCCTTTATGCGGTACGCCACCAGAGGTAGTTTAAAAGCTAAATACTCTATGAAAAATCTTGGGTTTAGATGTGTTAAAGATTTAGGGAAATGAAAAACTTAAAACCAGTTTTGATTTTATTGTTATCGGTATTAATGGTTGTGGCATGTAATTCAAATGCGTCAAAAAAATCTACTGATGATTTAGCATTGTACCAATGCCCCATGAAATGTGAAGGCGATAAAACCTATAACGAATCGGGGAGTTGCCCTGTTTGTAACATGGATTTAAAACCAACTGAAAAACCAGCTTCAAAAGAAATTAATGATGGAGGGATTTCAGACGGGTCCATTTTCAATTTAACCTCCAAATGGAATACCGAAGAAGGCAAAACCATCCAGCTTTCAGACTTAAAAGGAAAAACCATTGCAATGGTCATGATCTATACAACCTGTAAAGCCGCTTGCCCAAGGTTGGTAGCAGACATGCGCAATATTGAATCTCAAATTCCTAAAGACAACCTTAAAGATTTAAGTTTTGTTTTAGTTAGTATGGACCCGGAAACCGATACGCCACAACGTTTAAAAGCCTTCGCTATCGAAAATAAAATGGATGGGGAGCAATGGACCTTTTTACAAGGCACAGCATCTGGCGTGCGTGAATTTGCCAATGTTTTGGCCGTAAAATACAAGCAAATTTCGCCCATGGATTTTTCGCATTCCAATATAATCAGTGTGTTTGACCCCAACGGCGAATTAATGCACCAACAAGAAGGTTTAGGGGTAGATAACAAAGAAACCATAAAAACCATTGTCGATTTAACAAGTAAATAGAATATTAATCAAATCTAAATAAATATGTTATCAAAAAAACAAGCACGTGCCTTTTTTCTTGGAGGAACTGTCGTTACTTTTTTAATATTTATTGGCCTTACCATTTACTCATTCAGTAAAGCCCAAGACCAAACAAATGATGAAGAAATAACGGAAGCCGTTGTACGAGGGAAAAAAATTTGGGAAGCCAATAATTGTATGGGATGCCATACCATTTTAGGCGAAGGAGCTTATTACGCTCCAGAATTGACAAAGGTAATCGACCGTAGAGGGAAAGGTTACATTAAAGCCGTATTAATGACTCCCATTTCGTGGGAGCCTAACGGACGGAAAATGGTGGCTTATGGCTTCTCAAAAGAAGAAGCAGAAGACTTAATTGCCTTTTTTGACTGGATTGGCGGTATTGATCTAAATGGCTTCGACAAAATTGTATCACCATTGGCCAAAGACGAAAACTAAACTAAAAAATTATGGAATGAGCATAACCAAAAACTTCCAAAGCATAGAAAAAGGCGGTTTATTATGCGAGTTACATTCGACGATTTTAAAACAAAAAAAATAAAACAAATGAAATATAAATCACAAAAAGTAGCGTATTGGTTTTTTGCGCTCTCCATGTTATTGTTTGGGCTACAAATAGTGTACGGTTTTATAATGGGTTTTGCACATGCAGGTTTTGATGGCCTTCACAGTGTTATCCCTTTTAACACCGCTAGAGCAGTACACACAAACCTATTGGTTGTTTGGTTGCTGTCTGGTTTTATGGGCGCTGCCTATTATATCATCCCAGAAGAGGCGCAACACGAATTGGTAAGCGTAAAACTTGCCTATGTTCAATTAATTACTTTAGCGCTTGTTGGCGTAACGGCCATTGTTGGCTATCATTTTAACTATTGGGAAGGCCGTAAGTTTTTAGAAATTCCCAGACCTTTGGATTATTTGGTAGTTGCCAATGTGCTCTTGTTTTTAGGGCTTATTTTAGTCACGCTGTTTAAAGGAAAACGCCGAACTACCACAGCTTTGGTGCTTTCCATGGGGCTTCTTTTTGCAGCACTATTATATTTACCAGGGATGCTTCCTTTTGATAGTCAAGTAAAGGATTCGTTCTTTAGATGGTGGGTGGTGCATTTATGGGTAGAAGGTGTTTGGGAATTAATTATGGGAGGTATTTTATCTTTCCTATTAATTAAACTTACAGGTGTAGATAGGGAAGTTATTGAAAAATGGCTCTATGTTATTGTTGGTTTAACATTCTTATCGGGCATTTTAGGAACAGGCCACCATTACTACTATATAGGCGTAAATAAAATTTGGTTAATTGTTGGTGGCATATTCTCTGCACTAGAGCCTTTGGCTTTTTTAGCGATGGCATTATTTGCGGTCAATATGTACAGAAAAGGAGAAAAGAAACACCCTAATACATTAGCCCTTAACTGGACTCTTGGTGCGGCCATTGTATCGTTTATGGGCGCCGGATTGTTAGGATTTGCACATACCTTACCGCAAACCAATATATATACCCATGGTACTTTGGTTACCGCAATGCATGCCCATTTAGCATTTTGGGGCGCCTATGCCATGATTGTGTTGGCCATTATCAGCTATAGCTTACCCAATTTAACGGGAAGAAAACTATACGAAAGCACCCGAGGCCGTATGGCTTTTTGGCTATCCAATATTGGTATTATTGGAATGACGGTCGCTTTTGGTGTTGCCGGGGTTGCGCAAGTTTACCTAGAACGCAAAATGAAAATGGAGTTTATGGCGGTCCAAAAAGAAATTGAAATCCATTTTATGGTACTAATAATCTGCGCCGCTTTATTTACCACAGGAATTATTTTGTATATGGTAGATTTTTATAAACACGGAAGACCTACCGATGAAGCATTGGAAACAGCTACAAACCAATAACTAAACTAACTTTACCAGAGTTAAAATTTGCAAAAAGGCTAACTCTGGTTTTTTGTAGCTATTTCCTGCTTTTTGCTATATCTTTTCTTGTGCCGAAGGGGCACAAAAAAAGGATGCCGCTTCAAATGCGAAGTATTCATTGAACTCCAATTAAAATAAGAGCGTAGTGAAGTAATCAGGGCTAAACACATTTGCAAACATATAGCAAGACTAAAATGAACACACCATATTACCAACCCATTCATAAAGAAATAGATGTTTTTGAGCATGCCTATACATGTAGAATCCCACTTTTGTTAAAAGGTCCTACGGGCACTGGAAAATCCAGGTTTATTGAGTTTATGGCGCACAAGCTTGAAACCAAACTAATTACCATTTCCTGTCATGAAGAAACATCTTCTACAGATTTAATAGGACGGTTTATTATTAAAGGTGCCGAAACCGTTTGGTTGGATGGTCCATTAACAACAGCTGTTAAAAATGGGTATATTTTGTATTTAGATGAAATTGCCGAAGCACGACCAGATGTTATAGTAGCCATACATTCATTAACAGACCATAGGCGCGAATTGTTTATTGACAAGTTAGGCGAAACTGTAAAAGCGCATGAAAATTTTATGCTTGTTGCATCATTCAACCCCGGATATCAACGCGGATTTAAGGAATTAAAACCCTCAACAAGACAACGGTTTGTGGCTATTTCCTTTGCATATCCGGAACCCAAAATAGAAGCCGAAATTTTAACCTCGGAAACTGAAATTGAATTGGATATTGCTAAAAAACTGGTAAACATTGCCACAAAAATCAGAAATCTAACAGAACTCGGGTTAACAGAAACTGTTTCCACCAGATTACTGGTAGATGCTGCTAAATTAATTCATACTGGGCTTCCTAAACGCCTTGCGGTTCATGTGGCAGTCATTGAACCTTTAACAGACGATTTGGAAGTTGTACAAGCGCTTAAGGATTTAAGTGATTTAATGATATGAAAAAAGTATTCAGTTTTCAGTCGCAGTACACAATGAGCACTGAAAACTGCGACTGAGACTGAAAACTGAGACTGAAAACTATGTTTGAATTCGAACCGGACGAATATATATTTACCAAGTTTGCCTTCTTTTTTAAGAAACGGAGAAAGAAAAAAGAGGAAGCATTTGAGCATGCCGTAAATTTAAGCGACGTAAAACCGCGACTCACTATTTTTGGACGTGCCATTACTGGTCAATCTATTGAAATTTTTGAAGCCGAACGCGAAGGTGGCTATAAAAACAACAACTTTTTTTTACCAACAAAATTTTACGATTTTGAAACTGAAGAAGAAAATCTGTCGTTTTATTTATTCAGGATCTTATACCTCTCCATTCAAAAAAATTTAGATTTTAACTGGAACGATACATTAGAACACGACACGCTGGAATCTCAACAAAAAGCACAAGAAACTTCACATCAAGTTTTAAAAGAATTGTTCATTCAATTTCCGATAACTGAAAAATACCATCAAAAATTCGTTTCATTTTATAAAAACAAAGCAACGGAAAAACAACCGGCAGACTTTTCTTTTATATACGGAAAATGGATGAAAAATTCATCAAATGACGATTCAGAAAACCAACTTAAAAACTTTACCGATAAGGTAAAAACGGCCAATCAAGAACAACCAAAAACCATAATAAAATCGAAGGCAGTTGAAGAAATTATTTCGGTTCAAATAGACCAAAAACAAATGGAAGATGCCGTGTTACAGCATCAATTTGAAAAGGTGGAAACTGCCGAAGCCTTTGGTGGCAATTTTAGGGATATGGATGGCGATGACGATTTAGACGACCATTCCAATGCACTCGATGAGGTTCAAATGAAGCACACCGTTCGGGTTGATGATACAGCGCATTCTGTTTATCAAGCCGAATTTACCGAAAATACAACCATATCAGAAAGTGCAGAAAGCGAAAGTAACGGGCCTTTTATTCACTATGATGAATGGGATTGTTCAAAACGCATTTACAAAGAAGATTTTTGCAAAGTGTATCCAAAAACCCAATTAAAATCGGATACATCCTATTATAAAAAAACACTTAACGAAAATCGCTCCACATTGGTTGGTTTGCGTAAAATGCTCACGACTGTAAACAATAAATATCAGCAACAACGCCGGCAAACACAAGGTGAAGAATTTGATATAGATGCGATAACCGACTTGTTTATCGATGTAAAATCCGGTCATACACCTTCAGAAAAAATATATCTATCAAAAAGAAAAAAAGAAAAAGATTTATCCATTTTATTGTTATTGGATATTAGTCTTTCCAGCGATGGTTACGCAGCTGGAAATCGAGTGATTGATGTAGAAAAGCAAGTTTCTATATTGTTTGGGGAAATTTTGAATGAATTTAACATCGATTTCTCCATTGATTGTTTTTATTCTAAAACACGAAATCATTCCTCTTATTTAAGTCTAAAGGATTTTGATGATAATTGGGACACCGCCAAATACAGAATTGGTGCTATAGAACCCAGTGGTTATACCCGTATTGGAGCCGCATTGCGACACTCAGGGGCTTTATTGGATAAGAGAGATACTAAGAACAAGTGGGTGATTTTAATATCGGATGGTAAACCAAATGATTACGATAAGTACGAAGGCAAATACGGTATTAACGATGTAAAACAAGCATTGCGCGAACTTAACGAACGCCAAATAAACAGTTACGCATTGGCCATTGAAGCCCAAGCCAAATATTATTTGCCCCAAATGTTTGGGCAAAACCATTATCAAATACTTACAACGCCAGTTGAGTTATTACAATCGTTGGTAAAGTTGTACGAAAAAATTAAGCATCAGTCATAAATAAAAAAAAGTTTAAAATTATATTATAATGAATTCATTTTTACCTACCGTAGAAAACTTACCAAAAGGACATCCCGTAAAAGTTTATTACGAGGAAAGCGCCTTAATACAAGACCTGATTTTAGAATTAAACGATTCAAATCCTGCTGAAGATTTTCAAAAATATTTCAACATTTTTAATCAGTTGACTACTATAGAGAAACGGTTTAAAAGAAAAGAAAATCAATTGTTCCCTTATTTAGAAAAACATAATTGGCACGGGCCATCGCAGGGAATGTGGTCGTTTCACGATAATTTACGCGAACAAATCCGTTTGTTAAACAGTTACAATTCAGAAAAAAACTTGCCGAAAATCAGTGAAGATATCCCATATTTAGTCGATGGAATAACACGATTGTTAAGTATTGAAGATACACGTTTATTCCCAAACGCCATGGAATTGCTTACGGACGATGAATGGAAGGAATTTTATGTTGGCGATGAAGAAATAGGCTGGATGTTAACTGATAAACCTAGTCCGTATCCAACTATTGAAGAAACGTATGTACACCCAAGTCAGGATTTTTCAAACCGTGATTTATCGTTTTCGTTAGAAAATACCTTTCATTATGACGAGGGCTATATGACACCTGAACAAGTAAATCTGTTACTGCGTTTCTTACCTATCGATATTACCTATGTTGATGAAAACGACAAAGTCATATTTTATAATAGAGGTGACGATCGCGTTTTTGCACGTAGCAAAGGTATTATTGGTCGTGAAGTGCGTTTTTGCCATCCACCAAAAAGCGTCGATATGGTATTGCGCATTGTGGAGGAATTTAGAGCAGGAACAAAAGATGTTGCCGAATTTTGGTTCAATTTTAAAGGCCGAATTATCCATATTAGATACTTTGCCATTCGTGACAACCAAAAGCAATATAAAGGGGTTATTGAAATGTCTCAAGATATCACAGACATTCAAAAATTAGAAGGTGAAAAACGATTATTGGATTGGGATTAGAAGTATGCAAACACAAGAAATAAATTATAAAAACATCTATTATCCTCCGGGAGGTATTCTTATCTGGATTATCATTTTTTTAGAGCTATTCACTTTTGGAGCGGCACTAATCGCCATGGTTTTTTACGGCAAACAAGAAGCTGAAATATTCCATAGTTCCCGACTTCAATTAAATGCCACTTTTGGCATGATAAATACCCTGTTTTTATTAACCAGCGGTTATTTTATGGCTATTTCCGTAGCTGAATTAAAAAGAAAAAACGTCTCGACATTTAAAAAACTGTTACTGCTTACCATGCTTTTTGGTCTGTTTTTTTTAGCTTTAAAAAGCTTTGAATATTACCAAAAACTTGATGAAGGACTAGACGTTGGTTACAACACGTTCTTTACATTTTATTGGATGCTAACCCTATTTCATGTGATACATGTATTGGTTGGGTTGGTTATTTTAACCTCGGTTTACTTTGGAATAAAAAAAGAAAATACCACCACTATGGAAGATGTTGAGGCAAGTGCCGCCTTTTGGCACATGTGCGATTTAATTTGGCTTTTACTTTTCCCAATCATTTATTTACTTTTTTAATATGCATAAAACAAGCACCATAACATATATTATTTTAATAGTACTTACCATCACTTCGGCAGTATTATCAAAATTTAGCACATCATATATTGCAATACTGATTTTATTGCTCGCAGTATTAAAATTTATTGGGATTTCTTTTCAGTTTATGGAACTAAAAAAAGCAAACCCCTTTTGGAAAGGTATGGTTCTTGGGTTTTTGCTACTATTTACCGCTATAGTACTTGCAGTAAAATAACTGAATAAAAATTATTTAATGGTTTTTTTTACTTTGTGCATCCTCGGTGTTTGCTTTGTGTAACTCTGTGAAATAACTATAACACAAAGACACACAAAGTATTACACGTCCCGATGTATCGGGATCACAAAGATTATTAAGTTCCTAAAAACGTTTACCCCACAAGTGAAATAAGAATCGGAAAAAAATTCTTCAGAAGCAAGCTTCAGCTATCAAACCCATTAGTAAGGCTTATTTCCAAAATTCATCAACTAAGTTGTCCTCAAACGCTGTGTCATCATGTATTTTCTCCATATAATTTAATTCTTCATCCGTAGCTGATTTTTGTATTTCAGGAAAAAGGATACGTTCCTCAAAACGAATATGTTTATCTAATTCTTCCTCAATTTTACTTAAAACCAAAGTATCAACTTCGTCTTTTTTAAACAATCGAATCAATCGTCTGTGATCTGCCAATGCCTTTTTTACAAGTTCATTATTAGACCCCAAAATAGTAAAAACATGCTTTTCCTCCATTTCAAAATGAGGGATCAAATGGTTCTCAAAAAACCAATCTGCATAATTTTTTATTCGACGTGCTTCAATGTTTTTACTGATTCCCGCTCTAATTTTCCAAGACAATAACAACCCATGGTGGTGATCTCTGCTCAATGGCTGTAACGCCTTATGTCGTTTTATTGGTTTTTTATTCATGTGTTTATATATTATTTGTTTTTTATTGGTCATCCCGATAGCTATCGGGACTGTTCGCTATTAATCATTTCGTTAGGTTGATAATGCTTTTAACATGCTCGTTTCATGATTTTTATATTTTAAAATATTTATAATAATAAGAACAATTCCTAATGGTAACAATACGCTGAACAGAAATAACAAGAAGTAATAGTTTGGCATAAATCCGCTTTCAAAATAAAACATGCTACCTTGGACCATCAATAGAATTTCTGTCAATACAAATCCTAAAACAAATGCGTAAATACCACCATGAAGCCATTTATCGTTTAAAACCAACTTACTTTGTAAAATAAATGAAAACAAGAATCCGGAAATAACCCCCAGCATGGTTAAATGAATAAAACCAATTACAAAATTTCTGTGCTGGTATGCTGCCAGAGAAACTTCGGGCACTAATGATGCCAATTGCAATACCGTTTTTAAAACAAAGCTAAATATAGCAAAACTGTACATATAAACAGTGAGTTTTGAGTGTTCATTTAGAAACGAAATCCGGTAGGGTTTAATAAGTACTAAAAACATGATTAAGGCAACAAACTGAATTAATACCCCTGCCCCATTAATCCAATACAATACTATATGGGGCGCAAACCAATTTATAGGTAATGCTAAAGTTAGTATGGTTGAAACAATTAAAAGCTTAAAAAATAACCGGAATTGTTTACAATCCTTAAGTTTAATATGATGAAAAAACAAGGCGATTACGGCAATTAAAAACCACCCGTTAAATTGAAAATGCAAAAAAAACTGTATCGCTATTTGATAAAATGCAGACGCTTGCCCAAGCATTGAAACCGCCGGTCCCAAACACCAAACGCCGATAGTAGAAATTACCATAAACACAAGGGAGGTTTTCAAAAGATAACGAGCCGGTAAATTCATGATTTTATGGTGTTTCCAAATAAGATATGCAAAATAGTAACTAAAAAAAATATGTAAGGTTGAAAATGTGATGGAAACTGCTGCATATCCTTGAAAAGGAAAACTAAGCATCATACCCACCACCGCTACTTCAGTTATCCAAAACAGCTTATTAAAAACAGGTTTTTTTTCCTCAACAAAATAATGGACTATAAGTGTAAACAACATCAAATATACCCAGCCCAACATAGCTACATGCGAATGTGCATGGGTAAGAAATCGATAATTAAAACCAATTGGGTTAATAGATGCATATCGTAATGCCAAGCCCATTAAGGCAGCTATTAAAAAATTAATTAAACATATTACAACTAACTTTCTTTGCACTTTTTAATTTATCTAGGTGTTAATTTAAATTAAAAATTCCAGAATAGCCTTTAGAGGATTCTGGAATTTAAAATTTGAAGCTATTATTGAAAATTGCTATTAACTAAATTGTTGTTCTAATTTAACAGCTCCAGGGAATAATATATTATTTTCTAAATGTATGTGCAAATGTAAATCCTGTTCAAATTCCTTAAGCATAGCGAAAGTTACCTGGTAGGTATTGCATCCGTCTGCAGGCGGGTTGTAATTATTGGTTAATTCTGCTATTTCCCTAAATCGTTCACCTTCATTATCGTGCTCTTGCATCATCATTGCAATTGGGTTTTCCACTGTACCAAATTGTGGCGATTGTACGGTGGTATTTTCTAATTTTGCATTTACCATTCTTTTTATAAAAGGAAAAAGAATCAATTCTTCTTTTTTCATGTGCGAAGCAAGTTCGCCTGCCGAAGCTGAAAAAAGTTCGTTTATTTTGAATAATTCCGGATGGTTTCCACCATGCACAGAACATAGTTTATCTAAAAACTGGCGTATTACAGGTGTTTTATCTGCTACGTATCTGTGATGTTTTTTCTCAATATATTCAGCCAATAAATCCAAGGGCCATGTTTTATAATCAATGGATTGATCTGTTTCAGAGTTTAAAACAGCGTGCAGTTCATCTAAAAGGGTATTCACTTCCATGTCTTTTTTATTGCAAACTTCTTCCACGGTTCTATTACCTTTACAGCAAAAATCAATGCCATATTTACTAAAAACTGCTGCAGTTCTAAAATCGTCGGCAACAAATTGCCCGATTTGTTTTTGGGATTCTTTATTTATTGTTTCCATAATGTTGTTTATTTCGGATAATTTTATCCTGTTTATATTCAATTTTTTTTTTTAAGCTTTTAAAAATGATGCACCCGATTTTATATTAAGTGCCAATTCTTCAAGATTGGTGTTTTCTAACATGTGTTTCAGTTCGTCCCTTACAATTTTGAATTTATCGTGTACGGGGCAGGGGTGGTTTTCATCGCAAATTTCCAAACCCAATCCGCAGCCGTTATAAATCTTATCCCCATCAATTGCCTTAACTATTTGCGATAATTTAATGGAGCCTATCGTGTTTTTATCCAGTTCAAAACCGCCGTGAGCGCCCTTAATGGAATAAACGATGTTATGCCGTACTAAATCCTGTAATATTTTCGCTGTGAACGCTTCGGGCGAATTAATTTCCTTAGCTATGGCTTTCGGACTTACACGCTTATTTTCGTAAGAGTTAATGGCAATAAAAATAGCCGCTTTAATACCGTACTCGCATGCTTTTGAAAACATATTACTAGTTAATTTGATACAAATATATGAAGTTTTTTTTAATTAAGATAGTTTTATCCTAATTAATTAAGCTAAACCATTAAATTTCTCTGGCAGGTCTTGATAGCTCTCGGTACTGCCACTTAACACTGCAACGGCAAGCTATTTTAAAGCATTCCCAATTCCAATTTCGCTTCCTCGCTCATTAAATCCTGAGTCCAAGGTGGGTCGAAAGTAATTTCTACTTCAGCAGATTTTACGTCGTTCAATGATTTAACTTTTTCTTCAACTTCCAATGGTAACGTTTCAGCCACCGGGCAGTTGGGCGTTGTTAAGGTCATTAATATTTTAACATCGTAATCTTCATTGACAAACACGTCATATATTAAACCTAATTCGTAAATGTCAACAGGAATTTCTGGGTCGTAAATCGTTTTTAGTACGTTCACTATTTTTTCACCTAATTCGGCGGTGTCTATGGCTTCGCTCATTTTCTTATTGTTTGTTGTTAAGTTGTTTGTTGTTGAGTTGTTTGTTGTTTAGAGCTTAACAGCTAAACGACAAACAACTAAACTATTTAAGTTGCGTTTGGTATGCAATGGCATACATTTTTAGTTGTTTTATCATACTTACCAAACCGTTGGCCCTGGTAGGCGATAAATGTTCTTTTAAACCAATTTTGTCAATAAAATCGGTGTCGGCATCAATAATATCTTTTGGGTGCTGATTTGAAAATACCCGGATCAAAATAGCAATAATACCTTTGGTGATGATGGCGTCACTATCGGCTGTAAATTCTATTTTATCGTCTTTCATTTCGGCATGTACCCAAACTTTACTTTGGCAACCTTTTATAATGTTACTGTCGGTTTTATATTGGTCGTCAATAAGGGGCAAATCTTTACCCAAATCTATCATATATTGGTAGCGTTCTTCCCAATCTTCAAACATGGAGAATTCGTCTATGATGTCGTTTTGTATGTCTTCAATGGTCACAATCATATAATTTTATGTAAAAATACAATAACATAAGTTGCTATTCAATATTTTCTGAAATTGATAGGATTTCTTTAACAAGTTCTGCTATTTCCTGGGGTGGATTCCCATGATCGAAACTTGGGGTTTCATAGGTTTTGCCATTATAAGTGATTTTTAATTTCGCAATGGCGGCACCGTCAAAAAAACGTTTTTCTGAAGGTGCTTTTAAATTAGGGATATTTTCAACATTCACAGGTTCAAATGCTTTTAAAAGTCTATTCCAGCTAGATTTAGGGCACTTTTTAATAATTGGCGTTGTGTCTCTTTTGTTTTTTACCGACATGCTTTTTTTGTCAATTATAATGTGACTGAATTTTCCTCTGGAATGTGCTGAATATTCAAAGCTCACATTCACATTTTGTTTTTCAGCTTTAATGGCTCGAATTAAAACTTTTTTATTTGAAAGAAAGCTTGTAGTGCCATTTTCGTTTTTAAATGAATCCATTTTTGAAAGCGACTCTAATAGGGATGTTTCTATTTTGTTAGCGGAATCGTCGCAAAACATTTTTGTTGAAGCCAATGGGCCCATTTTTAAGGAATTTTCATTTAAAGAAAAGGTTCCGAAAAACCGATTACAACCTGAAAAACCGGAAACTTGTTTTGTTTCGGCATCAAATTCAATGGTTAATTGAGGGTCGGTTATTGTTGTGTCTGGTATGGAATAAATATGGTAAACGCCACCAAGCGTATTGTTTTGTCCGCTCTTAATTTTTTGTGTATTATCGCAGGTTTTTAAAGCGAAAATGCTAAAAAAGACAAGTATTAATTTCATGTGTTTATATCTATTGTTTTTTATCCCGATATATATCGGGAGTCACATGGTTCTTCCATATAATACTTTGGGTATCAAAAACTCGTTATGGAAGTTTCATGTGTTTATTTTTATTGTTTTTTTAGGTCAAACCTACTGGCAGGTTTTAGGAAATAGAAAAAGCCAAGATGAGTTCTAGAGCTACAAACCATACTTTAAAGCCAAAATAAAATTTCTTCCTGCAGCAGCAATGCCAGATGAATAGGTTTTATAACGTTGGTCTGTGATGTTCTCCAAACCTGCCGTAAGGGTTATAGCATTGCTTATTTGATATTGGGCTCTAAAATTAAGCGTGTACCAAGAAGGGCTGTATGGTTTTCCGTTGGCATCTTTAGCATAGATATAGTCTTTTTCAATTTCAGAAGGGGCCAGTTGATTAAAGGACAATTCGTTATTGTAATTGGCAAACAGATCCAACTTAAAATCATGGGCGGTATAAACCAAATGGGTATTTCCAAAGTTTGGAGTCGCATGCCTTACCGGAACCTCAACAGCACCTTCTACTTCGGTGCCGCCTACCACACTATACTGTGAGGTTAATTTAAACTGTTTGGTAAATGCTAGTTTCATGCCGACTTCAAAACCGTAAATCCATGCTTTTGAGGCATTTTGTATGGCTTGTACTTTGCTTAATTCGCCATCGTACATAATTTCGGTTTCACCATTCAAGGTAAAATCCCGTCGTACCAAGGCATTATCCAAATACGTGTAATACGTGCTCATATCCAATACAAAGGTATCGTTAAAATCCAATTTCAATCCCAGTTCGCCACCATAGGCATATTCTGGCGTGAGGGTTTCGTTGGGCACCACCACATTGCCAGGTGCAGAATCGAACACTTTACCAATATCATCAATATTAGGGGCCCTAAATGCAGAGGATGCATTTAATTTCCATTGTAAAATGGCATTTGGCGACCAACGTATGCCCGCAGTTCCTGTAAGCGCACTGGCTTCGTTTTCGGAAAATTCAAAAGGCAAATTCAAAAACACATTGTTTTCGGTAAAATCGGCTTTGGAAATAATATGGTTAAAGCGCAACCCCGATTGAAATACAAATTTGGGATTTGGCTTGTATTTAATACTTGTGTACGCCGCTGCCGATTGCCAACTAGACCCATTTGGGTATCGTGAAACCGCTGGAATCACTGCATTGGTAAGCACATTTTCTTCTTCGCCATGCGACATCACGGTGTTGTAAATATATTCCAATCCGTAAAAAAGTTCGGTTTTTAAACCCAAGGTTTTTTCAAAATCCAAATTAAAGGAATAGGCATCTACCGCTTCATCACGTAAATTCCTGATGGCAGCGTTAAAATCCCTGTCCTTCCTACTTTCCTGAAAATTTTGATACGCTAAGGTTGCCTTAATCTTATCGTATAAATTGGAGTTACTGCTCAATTTGGTTATTTGCAGGTTGGACATAAACCATTTTTGTGGACCATAATTCCATTCCGCCGAACGCAAAATTCCTTTTCGGTAGCGAATAAGTCGATCGTACCTAGAATAATCGGAGGTAGCGGTATAGAATAATCCCAGATCGAAACTTAGGTTTTTATAAGGTTCATAACGTACTTTTTGCATGACATTCATTTGCTGATACCCCGTAGTTTTTTGTACAAGCGGGTTGCTGTTTTGTATAATAACATCGCCATTGCTGGTTGCCAAAGCAAATTCTGGACGTAAATAGTCATCAGGTCCGTGTTTCCCCATGCGTAAATCGCCAAAATCGGTATAGCTCGCATTGGTAACAAACGCCCATTTTTTATAGCCCAAGTTAAAATCAAAATGCCCTGTTTTTTCATCATTTGCTGTCGCATATCGTGTGATGGCATTGGCCTTAAAAAACAACGAATCGGTTGATGATAAACGCGGTGTCTGTGTATAAAAACCCATAACACCACCCATAGCATCACTTCCATAAATAACCGAACCGGAACCTAAAATAACTTCGGTATTTTGTATGGAAAAAGGGTCGATGGAAATAACATTTTGTAAATTTCCGCCCCTAAAAATGGCATTGTTCATTCTAACGCCATCAACGGTAATCAACAATCTATTGGTGGAAAAACCCCTAATCATGGGGCTTCCACCTCCCAACTGACTTTTCTGTATGTACACTTGCCCCGAGCTTTCCAATAAATCGGCACTGGTTTGCGGGTTTGTAAATTGAATGTTTTTTGCACTGATGCTTACTATTTTTTGGGGAATATCCTTTTTGTTTTGTTTAAACTTTGAAGCAGATACCACAATTTCATCCAAACCTTGGGTATTGGATTCTAAGTACACGCGATTGGAACCTGCCAATTGAATTTTGGTGATTTCTTTAAGTACGTGCGACAGATGCTTGAAATAAATGGTTTCGGTATTTGAAAATGCACTCAAGGAAGCTTCACCCAAAAAATTGGTAACCACCGATTTAGATTTATCTACATTATAAATGGCAACTCCAAAAATGGGTTCTTTGGTAATGCTGTTAAGCACTTTTATGTTTTGGGCGTGGAGTATTAAGGGAGCCAATAAAAACAGGAAAAAGCAATAAAAAAGTTTCATGGTTCAATTAAAAACTTGATTGAATATTTGCAGGGATTTTGGGGGTTTAAAACTTCCCAAATGTAATTCAAAATAAAGCAAAACCATATTTAAAAAGGATTGCCTTTGTTTTGAATTGATTTTTACTGTTGATAAGGCATCAAATGTTGTGCCTAACAACTGTTTTAAAAGTAATAAATTTTTACCTGAAATGGAATAGTTCCCATGCAGATTGGTTTCAAACTTGCCTTCATTCAAATTAAAATAAGGGTAATCACTATGTGTGGTATCCGGATAAAATCCTAAATATTTGGTAAGGTTAAGCAGAAACAAAAGGTGGAAATTGGAATATTCGGTATGTGCATCCAGCCACAACAAAGTGGTTTCAATATAACTGTAAAGTGTTTCGTTAGGTTCTTCTTCCTTTAAAGTACTTGATAAAACCTCCGATAAAAACATGACGATGGCACTTTTTAAAACGTTGCTATGCAAACTGGAATAATGGTGGTTGAGCTTGGTTTCTTTTATAATCTGTAACGATCGGTTGTTTTTATAAAGAATAATTAATTGTAATTGCGATAACAGTTGAAAATATGCCACTTTAGAAGATGATTTTTTGTTTTTTAAAATGCCCCGTAACAAAAAACTAACATTGCCCAATTGCTGGGTGTAGCATCTAACAATAAGGTCGTTGTCGTTATATTTTATTTTTGAAATAACAATGGCATTGGTTGTGATGAGCATTATCTGATAACCATTATTTTTAAAACCTTGGTTTCGAAGGTGTCCAGATCGGATAACATGACCAAATAAACACCCGATGCCACCACCCTGTTAGCAAGGTTTTTCCCGTTCCAATAAGCGGTACCTCCATCAACTTCCAAATTATAGCCGCTGTAACGTTTGTTGGTTCTTGATTGGGCTTCGGCAACTAAATTGCCTTCAATATCGGTTATTTTAATGTTAACATTTTCTGGGATGTCTTTAATTTTTACCTTCTGGTCCACTATATTGAAGTTGGGCCTTACCGGATTTGGGTATGCATACGCACTTGCAAGACTATCAAACGGATTTGAGGAGCCAGAGCGAAAAGACACGAGCCCTTTACTGGTGGCAATGTAAATAATTCCATTGGCATCATCAATAGCTACCTCACGTATACTATTTGAGGGCAAAGGTGAGTTGTCTGTAGTAAAATGGAAGATGGTTTTTTGCCCATCTGAAGATAAATAAAACAGTCCGGAATCGGCAGTTCCTATCCACTTATTATTGGAACCGTCCACTTTAATATCTGTTATATATTGCTGAAACAATAATTCTTTGGCAATGCCATCTTCTAAGATAATAATTTCATCCACGCTAACATCTTCATTTTCAAAAAAATTAGAGGTGTTATATAAAACCCGCAAGCCTCTATAAGTACCTATCCAAAGCTGGTTGCGTTTGTCTAAAGCCAATGCCGTAACAAAGGCTGAAGGCATGTTTTCTTCTTCTTTATAAATGCCTTTAATTAGTGGTTTACCATTATTTTCATTAAAGCCTATTACTCCATAGCTGTAACCCGCTGCCATCCATTTTGTTTGATCGTTACCAATTACAATATCGGCAAAACCATTATTGTCAAAAGCCTTTGGTATAACGGCGTTTAAAGAATAGGATTTCCATTGTTTATTTGAAGGATTATAAGATTTTAATTGGTTCTCAATCAATCCAGATGTAATCCATAAAAGTCCATTCGTGTCAAAAGAAGACATACCCACTCTAACATCAATATAATTAGGGTCGTTAGGCAGAATAAGGGACTCCAACCCACTATTTTTCTCGTTATATAATATGGTGGGGATTTCATCATTTACCTCAAGCAATCCACTAAAAAAAGAGCTTATAAACACTTGGTTGCTCTTTGCAGGATTTATGGAAATTGTGTTCAAGCTTTTTGCTTCAAAAACAGCGCTATAAGGCGTATTTATCCACTTATCGTTTTTTAAATGGCTAAAACCTCTACTTTTAAGTGGGTATGGGTTATAAAATATACCATAATCTCCAAAAGTGACCCACAATCCATTGGGTTCTACCTGAAGGGAAAACGGCGTATTTAATAATGGGCCATCTGGGTGAATTTCCTCAAAAACTGTTGGCGAAGTAATGGAGGTTTTTAAAATACCAAAATCGGTTGTTCCTATATATGCAAAATCAGTATCAGCCGTAGCCGAAGTATAGGTTGTGCTAAATTCTGAATTTATGGCAACTTGGTAAATTAGTGCAAAACTACTGTTGTAAATAAATACATTATCCAAAGTGGTAACTATCAAATTACTTTCAACACTTTTAACCTTTACAGGCGTTGTATTGTATTGAAATAATGCGTTTAAGACATCGTTTGCTACCTGAAATATTTGGCGGTTTGTATTGACGGCAAACAAACTGTTTCCAACAGATTCAATGGCGGTAAAATCGCCCGTAGCAATGGTTTGCCAATTTTGGTAATCGATTAAATTGGGGCTTGTAACCAACGCTTTTCTGATGCCGTTTCCACCCGTACAAGCAGCATAGATATAATCTCCAAAAACCGTAGTTTGGCTAATTGGTATTTGACTGCCCCCGTTCCCAATAAAATAAGTATCGCCAAATTCCAACCGTTCTAAATTAAAAACCGAAATGCCATAGTTTGTTGATATATACAGTAAATTCCCATACCCATTGAAATGATTGATTCTTTTATTGGTAGGGGGAATGGTAGGCTTGTCAATAATATCAACAACCGTTAGAATTTTATCATCATTATCAAAAGCAATTTCTACAAGGCCGTTTTCATAACCAATAACCAATAATTGATAGGGTTCACTATAATAAATGGAGGAAATGGCTTCACCAGATAAACCATTGACCGTATTAAGCTCGTTAAGTTGGTTTGTTTGAATATCATAACTAAAAACAGCATTTCCAGAGGCGGCAAAAATTTTATTATTGCCTTGGACCACTTCTTGTATGTTGTTGTATGAAAAATACCCTTTCCAAAGTGAGGAAAAATCTTGGGCCAAGGGGAGCATTGGAAATAGGCAAGTTAAAATTATTACGGCTCTTTTATACATTCCTGTTCTTTGAAAATTCAAATATATTTATAACTAACGAGTTTTGCTTTAAAATAATATACTTTAAAGCAAAAAAGCTTCCCAATAAATTGAAAAGCTTTAAATATTTGTTTACTTATGTTTTTAAACGATGCCTTGTGCCATCATAGCATCGGCTACTTTTACAAACCCTGCAATGTTGGCGCCTTTTACATAATCTATGTATCCATCATCATTTTTCCCATATTTAATGCAAGAATCGTGGATGTTGGACATGATGTCTTTAAGTTTCAAATCCACCTCTTCTCTAGTCCAATTAAACCGCAATGAGTTTTGCGTCATCTCTAAACCGGAAGTTGCTACCCCCCCGGCATTGGAGGCTTTACCTGGAGCATATAAAATTTTTGCTTTTTGGAATGTATGGACCGCCTGTATGGTAGAGGGCATGTTTGCCCCTTCGCTTACGCAAGTACAACCATTTTTCAATAGCATTTTAGCATCGTTTTCATTAAGCTCGTTTTGTGTAGCACATGGTAAGGCTATATCGCATTTTACTTCCCACGGTGTTTTGTCTTTAACAAATTTGGCGTTTGGGTAGGTGTCAAGATACTCGCTGATGCGTGCTCTTTTTACATTTTTAAGGTTCATGATGAGGTCTAATTTTTCGGCATTTATACCCTCAGCATCATAAATATACCCCGATGAATCGGACATGGTCAATACTTTACCGCCTAATTGAATGGTTTTTTCAACCGCATATTGGGCAACGTTTCCAGAGCCCGATACCACCACCTGTTTGCCTTCAAAATCTTGCCCTCTTGTTTCTAGCATTTTTTGAGCGAAATATACCGTACCATATCCTGTAGCTTCGGGCCTAATCAATGAGCCTCCCCAAGACAATCCTTTACCTGTTAAAACACCTGTAAATTCATTTTTAAGTTTCTTGTACATTCCAAAAAGAAACCCAATTTCTCTAGCGCCCACTCCAATATCACCAGCAGGAATGTCGGTATTCGGACCAATATGTCTAAACAATTCGCTCATAAATACATGGCAAAAACGCATGATCTCCGCATCACTTTTACCTTTTGGGTCAAAATCGCTTCCTCCTTTTCCGCCACCCATTGGCAAAGTGGTCAAGCTATTTTTGAACACTTGCTCGAAGGCCAAAAATTTTAAAACACTCATATTAACGGTTGGGTGAAAACGCAATCCGCCCTTATAGGGGCCAATGGCCGAATTCATTTGAATTCTATAGCCTCTGTTTACCTGTATTTCCCCTTCATCATCTACCCAACAAACCCTAAACGTTATAACACGCTCTGGTTCTACCATTCTTAACAGAATGTTCTTGCCAAAATAAATGTCGTGTTCAACAATGTAAGGGATTACAGTTTCTGCAACCTCCTCTACTGCCTGTAAAAATTCGGGTTCATGCCCGTTTCGTTCTTTAACAAGGTCTAAAAAAGCTTTAACATAACTTTTCATAAGTTTCAATTTATTTTTAATAATTAAGTGAATTAGGTATAGATAATAGGATAGGGCTTATTTTCATAGCGATTAAATCAACATCAAAAAACGGCATCAAAATTATTAAATATACAATTTACGGGTACAAAGATACGTTATCTTTAAAAATATCATCATTTTTTTTTGGAATTCGCAATAAATAATTTTACAGTTATGTAGTAAATTTATAATTATTTGTAAGTTAATCCAGTTTTTATATATTTGTTGCTAATATGCCTCAAAAAAACAAAATCCTATTATGCTTAACTTTAAACGTTTAGCTTTTTTTATATGTTTGTTTGCGTTTTGCCAAACGGCATTCTCCCAACGAGGCTTTTCCCATGAAGTAGGCATTGTTGCCGGTCCGGTACAATTCAGGTCAGACTACGGAGTTAGCGAAAATGATCCCACAAATTTTGGTAATTCTGGCTATGGAATAGGCTTCGTCCATTATTTGAATTTCTCATACAAACGAAATTATAATTATATCCATCCCAACACCTATTTCGACGAGCACTTTAAAATACGCAACGAAATTTCTTTTAATAAAAGCAAACTGAACCATTTCGGCAGATGGGTTGACGCCTCAAAAACCTCAGAAGACGCAAAAAGGTTAAGAGGGCAGGAAGGTGAAGCAAATAATTTGGATTTAGGGACCGAACTGGAATTTTTCCCTCTTGAGATACATGATTTTGAAGCCTTCGGCCACAAATTTGCGCCCTTTGTAAGCTTAGGGGTTCATTACACGCTTTATAGCCCCAAGGTTAGTACCAGTTATGCCAATGCAGATCCCACAGCTATTGGAGATGTTACAAATGCAAGTAATTTTTATTCGGGTTGGAACCCAGGCTCTGTAAACGCCTCTCCAGGAAGCACATGGTCTCTAGTCAGTAGTGCTGGTGTAAGGTATAAATTAACTAGATTATCAGATATAATGCTGAATTTAAGATGGCAATACTATTTTGACGATTGGGTGGACGGACTTAACCACCAGTTGCCATCCAATAAAAATAACGATTGGCTCTTATGGCTTAACGTAGGGTATATTTATTATTTGGATTAAAATCATCCTACACAAAAATATCTTTTTTTATTCGGTGTTATCAAATGCAATAAATACCTTTAAGGAAGGTTAACAAATAACGCATGGTCCGCAATACACTATTTTTACTTTTAGGTTCTTTTTTCTTCATTTTCTCTTGTAATAAAGAAGCATCTAAAACAACATTTTCAGAAACGAGCATTACAACCGATAACAATAAGTTGGTGGAGGTTAATATCGTCAAAGCCAATGGCAATAGTTTGGCTTCAAACGAAATAAATTCTGAAATAAAAAAAATCGTCATGGCTGCTTTGCAAATTGGAGAGCCTGAAACCATGACTTCAAAGAGCATAGAAGAAAGCATCCGTGTATTTAACGACGAATACAATGCCTTTAATGCCGATTTCCCTGATACTACTGCGCCTTGGGAAGCCCAAATAGATGGGGAAATTATGTTTCAATCGCCCGAAATAATAAGCATTGCGATTACTTCTTACGTGAATACCGGAGGTGCCCATGGTATCACAAATATTTCTTTTTTGAATTTTAATGCCCTTACAGGAAAGCGTATCCTTAACAACAACCTGTTTACAGATGAAGCCGCTTTTAAGGAAGCCGCAAAACCTTATTTTAAAGCCGCCATTGAAGCAGATGACGTTCTTTTTGAACCCGATAATTTTCAATTGCCGGCCAATATAGGGTATAATGAAGAAGGCATTGTTTTAATTTACAACACCTATGAAATTGCACCTTATTCAACAGGCATTATAGATTTTACAATTCCAATTGATGAAGTGAGCTCGTATTTAGTTTTTGACGGCCCTAAGTAACGCCATCACATAACCCCAATGTATGCCTTCATGAAACAGTATAAATTCAAAAGCTTCATTAATATGGGTTAAGGTATTTCCTGTTGTGGAAACCGTGTAGGCATTATAATCTTTAAACACATCATTACTGTAATCCGCCTTCGTTTTTTCAATGGTAGTAAACAACAAATCCTTTATTTCATTTACTTCTTCTTGCGAAACAGCAGCTTCTGGTTTTGTGTCCTTTCGGTATTTTCCAACCAACCCATCACTTATCATCATGGGCAACCCAGATAATTTATAAGCCAATAATTGTTGCGTAACTACAATGTGGCCAATGTTCCAGATAATGTTGTTATTAAAACCTTTAGGGATCTTATTTAAATCTTCCAAAGAAGTGTTTTCAATAATTTTATGAAATGATTTCCGGGTGTTTGGTAAAACGTCTAATGTAAAATGCATACGGTTGTTTTTATAAATTTATATTTGCGTATTTTGGATATAAATATAAAGATTTCCTTCTTCAAGGAAATGAACTGATTTAAACTTTTTTCAATTGGCTGCAAAATGATATTTTTCACTCACTTTTTGTCTTTTTTTTTGCTCCGTAGCGATGCTATGCAGTTAAAAAAAGCCTTCAATTGATCAAAAAATATACATTTTTCGCTTCAATCAAAAAAGTTTAAACCAGTTCAATGAAAAAATGCCATCTATTATGAAAAAAGTGTACTATTTAAAAACATGTAGCACCTGTATTAGAATTTTAAAAGAATTGAATCTACCGTCCGATGTTGTTTTACAAGATATAAAGACCGAAGAAATAACGGTAAAACAACTTGAAGATATGAAAGAGTTGGCAGGCAGTTATGAGGCTCTTTTTAGTAAACGTTCGAAGCTTTACAAGGAAATGGATTTAAAAAACCAGAACATGGAAGAACGCGATTATAAACACTATATATTAGAACATTATACTTTTTTAAGCAGACCAGTAATTATGATTAACGGTGAAATATTTATCGGGAATTCTAAAAATACCGTTGAAGCTGTCAAAAAAGCATTGTAAAATTGTGACTCCACCAAGATTCGAACTTGGATCTAAAGTTTAGGAAACTTTTGTTCTATCCCTTGAACTATGGAGCCCTTAATTTAAAAAACCAGTTAAATATAATGGTTTTTTTAAACAACCGTTACACAAAATTTGATTTTACAGCTATAGTTTTATTGACAACATTCATTATTTGCAGAACGGTAAATTTTAAATACAATCACATAAAAAAGTCTTCATATAAATATAAAGACTTTCATAAATTTTAGTCAATACTTATTAAATCCTTATTCTAAAGTTTCTTTTTTAGAATCAATAAGATCTTTATATTCCGAAGGAAGACAACCAAAATGTTCTTTAAACGATTTTTTAAAATATTTGTAATCATTGAAACCAACATCCATAGCTACACTACTAAGTTTAGGATTGTTATTGTGTAAAATTATTTTCGCCGCATTTTTAAGCCTAACAGATCTAATAAACCCAGTAAGGGACATGCCTGTAAGTATTTTTATTTTTTTATAAAGAGAGGATTGGCTCATGTGAAACTCATCTATTAGGGAGTTTATCCCAAATTCGCTATTATGAATATTTGCTTCTACTAAAAGTATGGCGTCCTCAATAAATTTACCTTCTAAATTATATTCATCAGTAATCTGGATAGGGATTATCCAGTTTTCGGTCAAAGACAAAAAGACCGCAATGTTTAAAAAGCTATTCAAAATGAAATTATTGAAATATTATATACATCAACCCTCATATTAAAAGGATTTTTTTATGGCATTAATTTTGGGATGGCATCTTCATAAGATTCAAAAAATTTGAAGATGGAATTATTTAAAAGCATATTTTTCACAACGGCCCTGTTATTTGTCTTGGCAACATTTTCGCAATGTGCGGGAGGAAAACAATTTGACAATAAGTTGCCGTTTGAAGTAGGCGGTGTTTACTATCAACAATGGGTGTCTGGTGTTGAAGGTGGTGTTAAGGATATTGTTATTCCAATTACTTCAAATTCTAAAAAGATAAAACTGGACAGCGTTTATTTTCACAAGAAACAAGCAAAATTAGAGTATTTAAACAACGGTTTTTATGTTGGCCGGTTTGAATATGAAACCGATCAAAAAACAGACATTATCATGAGTAATGAACCTTATGCGGAATATGGCAACCAAGTTCCAAAGCTTCCTAAAAAGCCACGTTTTCAACTAAAAGAAGATGAGTGTTTGGTAAGTTATAAAGTAGGCAATAAAACAAAGTACTTTAAAATTTCCGGCATTATCAAAAAGGAATATTTAAATTATCCTTAACAAAACACAAAAGGTCACTAATTTATCTTTGTTTTGCATTGGCTAAAAACGTATTTTTAGCACCACTAAAATAAACCCTTTTGAGCGTTTTAAAAAAGTTTTTTAAAGACACCATTATTTATGGTTTAGCTACCGTTCTGCCGCGTTTGATGAACTTTATATTGGTTCCTCTTCATACGGGTAAATTAGAAACCTCTAGTTATTCAGATAACACCACTTTTTACGTTTATGCAGCTTTTTTTAATGTGTTATTGACTTATGGATTGGAAACCTCTTTTTTTAGATTTTTTAATAAATCTGAAGAGAAAAACAAAGTGTTTTCTACTACATTTATAAGTTTGGCAATAACTACCATTTTGTTTTTAGTTATAGTTATAATCTTTAGTGAGCAGCTTTCAGTTTGGTTGAACATATCTCCAAAATATTTTAACATACTTGTTGGCTTGTTGGTTTTAGACACACTTGTTGTGGCACCCTTTGCTTATTTAAGAGCTACAGGAAGGCCCATTAAGTTTGCCGCTATTAAGATTACCAATATTATAATCTATGTATTACTTAACTATTTTTTCCTGTGGGCAATTCCTAAATATAATATCGCTTTTTCAGGTTATAACGAGTCAGATTTAGTTCAGTATATATTTATAGCTAATTTAATAGCCAGTATCGTCACTTTTTTACTGCTGATCCCTTATTTCTTTAAAACGAAGTTAGAGTTCAGCGTATCTATTTTAAAAAAGCTTTTAAATTATGGCTGGCCTATTATGGTGGCAGGATTAGCTTATGTGATAAATGAAAATTTTGATAAATGGGTGCTTCCTTATTTATTAGGGAAAGACATAAATGGCGCTTACAGTGGTTGTTATAAAATAGCAATGTTCATGACAATCTTTATCCAAGCCTTTCGTTTAGGTGCAGAACCATTTTTCTTTTCACATTCAAAAGAAATAAATGCAAAACAAACCTATGCCTTAATTATGAAGTATTTTGTGATTATAGGCAGTTTTATGTTGGTTTTTATTAATTCTTACTTAGATATATTTAAAATTGCATTGGTTAAAGATGAAAGTTATTGGCAAGCCATTAACATAGTGCCAATAGTATTACTGGCTAATTTATGCTTAGGCATTTATTTTAATTTGGCAATATGGTACAAACTAACGGACAAAACCATATATGGTATGTATTTATCTATTGTTGGAGCTGTAATTACGATAGTTTTTAACCTAGTTTTGATTCCTGTAATTGGGTTTATGGCAGCGGCTTGGGCAACATTGGCTGCTTACGGAATCATGATGGTTTTATCGTATGTATTTGGCCAGAAATATTATAATGTTCCATACAATTTAAAGCAAATATCAGGATATTTGATACTGGCAATTATATTATCAGTCATTAGTTTGAATACAAATGCCAATTATTATATAAACACTTTTTTGGTTTTAGTATTTTTGGGATATGCAACAGTGTTAGAAAAAAATCAAATAAAAAAGCTTTTAAGCTTAAAATAACAATAATCATTAATAGGCGCTTCTCTTTTTGGGAAGACATAAGAAGGGAATGGAAATAAAAATCATCAATAAATCAGCACACGCTTTACCAAATTACGAAACAATAGCTTCGGCAGGAATGGATTTGCGTGCCAACTTATCAGAATCTCGAATTTTAAAACCTTTGGAGCGAAGTATCGTAGGTACTGGTTTATTTATAGAATTACCAATAGGTTACGAAGCACAGGTACGCCCACGCAGTGGTTTGGCGGCTAAAAAAGGTGTTACCGTTTTAAATGCACCAGGCACTATTGATGCAGATTATAGAGGTGAAATCGGTGTCATTCTTGTAAATCTTTCCAATGAAGATTTTGAAATTTTGAACGGTGAGCGCATTGCGCAATTGGTAATTGCCAAACACGAACGAGCCGAATGGATGGATGCCAATGAATTATCGGAAACTTCAAGAGGCGAAGGCGGGTTTGGGAGTACTGGGACAAAATAATTCCTGCGAAGGCAGGAATCTTATTCTAAATAGAAAGAATCATTATCATAGCATAAAATCAAAGCTATTACTGCGAAAGCAGGAATCTCATAAAAAGCATTATGAAATATTGGTATGTGTACATCATGACGAACAAACCAAATGGCGTTTTGTATATTGGGGTAACTGATAATATCGACGAAAGAGCAAAAGAACATAAATTAAAAGTCTATCCAAAATCATTTACTGCAAAATATAATTGCGATAAACTAATTTATTTTGAGGAATGTGACAATGGGGATAAAGCCACTTTAAGAGAAAAGCAATTAAAAAAATGGAAAAGAGATTGGAAAATTGAACTAATTGAAGACATGAATAATAATTGGTCTGATTTAAGTTTGAATTGGAATTTAAATTTTAATAAATTAAGTTTAGTACATGACAAAAATAATCTTACATCATAAAATAACTATTAAAGTTGACCCCTCCGCCTATCGGCACCTCCACTTGAAAAAAGGGGAGGAATTATTTAAGGAGATTTTTTTAATAATTTGATGTTAATAAATTTTTGTCATGTACTTAATAAATTAAGAGAATAATATATTGAGATTCCTGTTTTCACAGGAATTAAGTTTAACCTTTAAAAGATACCCCGTCAAGCGGGGCATTCATATGAAAATAATAGTACCAATGGCAGGGCGAGGGTCTCGTTTGCGCCCACACAGTTTAACAGTACCAAAACCATTAATACCCGTTGCGGGTCAACCCATCGTACACCGTTTGGTAAAGGACATTGCTAAAGTTTTAAAGCAACCCATAGACGAAATCGCTTTTGTTTTAGGCGACCCTGCTTTTTTTGGCGACGATGTTGTTGAAAGCTTACAAAAACTGGCAACCGATTTAGGCGCAAAAGCCTCCATTTACCGTCAGGATTTACCATTAGGGACCGGGCACGCCATTATGTGTGCAAAACCATCTTTATCGGGGCCTGCGGTAATAGCTTATGCCGATACCTTGATAAGAGCGGAATTCGATTTAGACCCTGCAGCAGATAGCGTTATTTGGACCAAACAAGTGAATAATCCAGAGGCTTACGGCGTGGTTAAATTAAATAGTAAACAAGAGATTGTTGAGTTGGTTGAAAAGCCAGAAAACTTTGTAAGTGACCAAGCGGTTATTGGGATTTATTACTTTAAGGATGTCGCTATTTTAAAAGAAAAACTGCAACAAATCTTGGATGAAAATGTTACCAATGGCGGCGAGTACCAAATTAACGATGGTATAAAACGCATGATGGCAGACGGAAAAATTTTTAAAACAGGAACGGTTGATGAGTGGATGGATTGCGGCAATAAAGCCATAACCGTTGAAACCAATACAAGAATGTTAGGCTTTTTAAAAGCGGATGGCGAAGAGCAATTAGTGGCATCCTCGGTTAAATTAACAGATTCAAAAATTATTGAGCCTTGCTTTATTGGCGAAAACGTGGTGCTTAAAAACAGCACTGTTGGACCCAATGTATCTATTGGAAACAAGAGTGTTATCGAAAATTCTACCATTAAAAACAGCTTAATACAAACGAATACCACCATTAAAAACGCCAATTTAGAGGAGGCCATGATTGGTAATCATGTAAAATTTGATGGAAAATTTACAAGCGTAAGTATTGGCGATTATTCTGTTTTAGAATAATTCCTGCGAAATCGAAGATTCACGAATACTAAATTATAAAATGAGAATTGATGAGTAATGCAGGAATCTCATTATAAAATAGGCGAAATAACATTTTTATTTAAAAGTTCCAGCACGTTTTAATTTTTTGGAATTTAGTGCTTTCTTTTTTTTTGAAATTTAAATACCTTTTGGGCTTTAGCCTGAGGTATTTTGTTACATTTTAAAAATCCAAGAGGCGGGATTTTCGGTAGCGGTGCCTTTTGATAATGAAAAACTTAAAATAGTTTCGCCGTTTGATGGGTTGGTAAACACCTCGCCTATTATTTGCTTGGTAGTTACCTTATCACCTTCTTTTACATACACTTCCGAAAGGTTTTTGTATAAGGTAAGGTAGTCACCATGACGGATCATCACAATGGGATTCACGTTTTTCATTTTAAGCACCGCACTTACTTCGCCATCAAAAACGGCACGTACTTTAGAGCCTTTTTCGGTGGCAATTCGTACGCCATTACTTTTTATGGTCAACGAATTATCTATGGGGTGTGGTTGTGTACCATAACCCAAAGTAACATAACCTTTTTCAACAGGCCATGGCAATTTCCCTTTGTTTGATACAAAGTTTGCTGCAAGCACTTTCTCTTCCGCAGTTAGGGCAAAATTTGTTGAACTGGCAACACTAGTATTTCCTGCTTTTTTATTCGATTTTGCAATGGCTTCTTTAATAATGCGGTCTATTTCGGCATCAATTCTATCGGCTTCTTGTTGCTTTTGCTTTATTTGTGCGGAATAAATAGATAGGTTCTTTTTAATGGATGTCATTAATTCCTGATGTTGCTTGCGCTCAGATTCCAATGATTTTTGAACCTCTTTATTCTCAGCAATCAATTGCTTTTTGGTTTCTTGCTGTTTTATTAAATCTAAATTTATTGCCTGTAATTCTGCTGTTTTATCTTTTATGGTTTCGCCCTGTTGCTTTTGGTGGTCGGTATATTGTTTCATATACTGCAAGCGTTTGTAGGCTTGTTTAAAATTGTCCGCCGACAACAAAAACATGATTCTGCTTTGTTCGTTTTTACTTTTATAGGACTTTACCATCATATCGGCATAATCGCCCTTTAAAACCTTTAGTTCGTCTCTTAAGCTCGATATTTTATCTTGGTTGTAGTTAATATCGCGGTTTATTAAATTGGCTTGTTGATTGGTAACTTTAATCAAATTATCCAATACTTTTATTTTATGGTTGAAATCTTGAATGAGCGTTAATTGCGATTTTTCCTTGGATTTGTTTTCAAGTCGCAACTGATTGATTTTTTGAATTTCCAATCGAAGCTCCTGCCTACGCGCTTCCAGTTCTTCCTGTTTGGCGCTTTGTGAAAATAGAAACGTGCTATATAGCAAAAAGCTAAGCAGTAATAATAGGGTATGGGATGGTTTGTGCTGTAACATTAAAGTTTAATTTCTTTAAAACCTGAGGGTATTTTATATGGGAAACTTAAATCTTCATTTAAAGTAACGCTTTTAAATTCTAAATCTATAACGGTTTGATTAGTAGCTTCTACGGCAATTATTTTTATGTTTTCAGGAATGGTTTGTTTTTCTACTTCTTGGTAGGTTAAATAATCGATCTGTAAATGTCTCAACTCTTTTGCTTGCGATATTTGTTGTGATTTTACCTTAAAGCGAACAGGATCCAATAAAAAGAATATCTCGAACAATTCCAACTGTTTTTTAGGTTGAAGCACATAAGCTTCATCGGTAACCGAAAGTTCATAGGTATTGGTATTCAAATCAAATATGGGTTCGCCCAATAATAAATTCTGAACTTTTTTAAAATCCAGTTCGGTGCCCAATAAATCACTCAAATATTTGTAATCGCCTTCAAAATAGGTGTTGTCCAATTTATTGTAAAAACTTACTTTTTCGGGTGTTATCAATGCTTTTACTACCGAAAATGTGGCACTGATCCATAAAATTTCATCTTTTTTCGCTCTAAAGTTAACGGTGTAAGATTGCTCCTTGCCATCTTGATTATAGGTTATTTTAAGTCTGGATTGTAAGGTTTTAAATACAGGTGTCTGCTTCACGTTTTCTTTTAAAAGCTGTTTGGCGCTTAATTTTAAATTGGCTTCACCGCCACCAATGGTTTTGGAAGACTTGCAATTAAACACCAAAAACACCAATAAGGAAAGAATGGGATACTTAAGTTTGTTCATTAATTTAGTAAATTCTTTTTTTGAGGAGCTATTCATAAAATAATCCTTTTTATCTCGTCCCTAAGAGTTGAAACATGAAAATTTAATAATAACCCCAATTTATAATTGCCTAATTTTAAATATGTTAATACTTGTGCAGTATGAACATCTGTAAACGCCTCAACGGTTTTGATTTCTATAACCACTTTATTTTCAACTAATAAATCAATTCTATAACCATGCTCTAGTTTAATATCTTTATAAATAACAGGCATTGGTTTCTCTTTAATAACTTCTAAACCCGTACTTTTTAATTCGTAAAACAAACATTCCTGATAAGCAGATTCCAATAAACCAGGACCTAACTGTTTATGAACTTCAATAGCAGACCCATAAAATTAAATTTGAAATCTCATTTTCTCTTTGTAAACGCATATACCTTTGTGGTTTTTGTGTCTCTTTTGTGAAACTCTGTGACATAGCTATTACACAAAGTTTCACAAAGAAAATTCTAAGCTACACAAAAACAAATAGTACCTTAAAAAAAGAATTAATCATTAATTTGAGCTTTCTAATTGTTTTGCTTTATCACTAAACGTTTTTGCCTTAGCAGTATTGTTCAATGCTTGGTAAGCAATGCTTAACTGCTTGTAAAAATCTTTTTCCATTTTGGTATCGTCTATTATAAAATCCAATCCCGTTTCTAGAACTTCGACCGCTTTTTTGGGGTTGTTCAATTGGTTCAACGCCACCCCATTTATTAAATAAAATAAAGGTTGCGCAGGGAACTTTTCCAGCACTTCAGTACTTTTTTTCTCTGCCAAATTAAACTTTTGCAAATCTATGTAAAGTAACAATACGTTTTTAATCACATTGAAATTATCTGCATCTATTTTTAAAGCGGCTTCAAAATACTCTAAAGCCTTCGCCTTGTTGTTTTTAGCCAAATAGTATTGCCCCAATTCAAGCAGTGTTTTAACGTTGTTGTTATCGCCAACCATGGCGGTGGCTTCTACCAAATCGGTTTCGTATTGCGGATTATCACCAACAAATTGCACAAAATCAGCAAGCACTTTTAACTTGGCTTCTGGTTTTATTTCCGGACTTTTAACCACAATTTTCATCGATTCAATGGCCTTTTCAGCATTATTGTCGTCTAAATAAAACTTATATAATGCTAAATGGACAATTTGCGACGTAGGATTTATTTTAAGTAACTCTTTAGCGGTTTCAAAAGCCTTATCTTTTTCGTTGTTTTCGCTATAGCGGAAAATGAGTTGTAAATAATTGGATTCCTTTTCCGGGTCATTTTCTACGCGCGCTTCCAGATTTTTTATTTGATCCTTTTTACGTCCCGTAGCTTCATAAACCCGATTGCGCATGATGTCGCGCGACACCGAAACACCAAACTCTGCATCCAAAGCATCCAGAATTTTCAACGCCTCATTATAATCTTTTGTTTTTATGTACAACCCAGCTAAATCCTCTTTGTAATCCGGATGGTATTTTACCAACTGTTTCACTGTATTAATGGCTTTATCAGGATCGTTTTGTTCCACATAAAAACCGTAAAGCTCGTCCAAAAACCACTCGTTATAGGGGTCCTTGCTTACCGCTTTTTTTAAAGCATCTTCGGCAGCACCAAAATTTTTAAGCAGCACATAATTTTTTCCCAATTCAAAATATAAAACAGGCACCGAATTATCCAATGCAATGCATTTTAAAAGCGCTTCCACCGATCGGTCGTAATTTTCAATGGCCTTTTGCGTCAAGGCTTCATAAAAAAGTTCCTGGAATTTATCTTCAACATCCCCTAAATCGTCATCTGGTTTTTTATTGAAATCCACTTGCGCATAATGAAGCTGGGGAACCATAAAAAGCCCAAGGAATAAAATGACCATATAGATTTTTTGTTTCATAAAAGATGGATACTTATAATTTTATTTGCCATCAAAAACCCTTCAAATTCGCTAAAGGCAGTTGGTTGGGATTTTGGCTATTTCCTTTAAGCCGTTAATTAGGTGTACAAGTTAAGTAATTCGATAACAAATTTTGTTAAAGTTTTTCTATTTATAAGCCGAAAAAAAATAGGGGTTTTCCAAACCTTTGGTTTTAATTATCTTTGCATAACTAAATACTTCAGTTTATGATATATTCCATGACAGGTTACGGAAAATCTGTATTGCAATTGCCCACCAAAAAAGTAACGATAGAATTAAAATCCTTGAACAGCAAAAGTTTAGATCTAAATGCGAGAATGCCTTCTATTTATAGAGAAAAGGAACTTGCCGTGAGAAAGTTGCTTGCCGACACTTTAGAGCGTGGCAAAATAGATTTTTCCATTTATGTGGAAGCCACTGCCGAAGATACCTCAACACAAATTAACACACCTGTTGTTAAACAATATATGCAGCAATTGCGCCAAGTGGTGGATGGCGACGAGATTGAACTGCTTAAAATGGCGGTTCGTTTTCCGGATGCTTTAAACACGGTTCGTGAGGAAATTGACGAAAATGAGTGGCAACTTATTGAAAAAGAAATTAATATCGCTGTTGAAGATTTATCGAGCCATCGGTTGGATGAAGGCAAAGTGTTGGAACAAGATTTTAACAAACGTGTTGTTATTATTGATGATTTATTGGACCAAGTGATAGCGATGGATCCTGAGCGTATTGTTGGCGTTCGCGAGCGTTTGTTGAAGGGTGTTGAAGAATTAAAGGATAAATACGACGAAAACCGTTTTGAACAAGAATTGGTATATTATATTGAAAAGTTTGATATTACTGAAGAAAAAGTGCGTTTAAAAAACCATTTGGACTATTTTATTGAATCCATCAACTCCAAAGATTCCAACGGAAAAAAATTAGGGTTTATTAGTCAGGAAATGGGACGGGAAATAAACACCATTGGTTCTAAAAGTAATTATGCACCCATGCAACAATTGGTGGTACAGATGAAAGATGAGTTGGAAAAAATCAAGGAACAACTGTTGAATGTGCTTTAATTTAGTCGCAGTTAACAGTATCAGTTTTCAGTAGATTCAAATAAATATTCGTGTATTTTCCGAAAAAAACCGAATTAGTAATGGCAAAACAAGAAACAAATAAAAAAGGTAAACTCATTGTGTTTTCAGCACCGTCCGGTTCTGGTAAAACAACTATTGTTAGGCATTTATTAGGTGTTAAAAAATTAAATTTAGAGTTCTCCATATCGGCAACTTCCAGGGAAATACGTGGCATCGAGGTAGATGGGAAAGACTATTACTACCTATCGTTACAAGAGTTCAAAAATAAAATAAAGAACGACGAATTTTTAGAATGGGAAGAAGTGTATCGCGATAATTTTTACGGCACGTTAAAAACCGAAGTGGAACGTATTTGGGCCATGGGCAAAAACGTTATTTTTGATATTGATGTATCGGGCGGACTGCGTATAAAACGAAAATTCCCAAATGAAACCTTGGCCATTTTTATAAAACCACCGAGTATTGATGCGTTGAAAATACGTTTAAAAAATCGGAAAACAGAATCTGAAGACAAAATAAACATGCGCATAGCCAAAGCATCGGCAGAATTGGCCACCGCACCTCTATTTGATATTGTTGTGGTAAACGACGATTTGGAAAAAGCGCTCATTCAAGCAGAAAAATTGGTAAGCGATTTTGTAAAACAATAAAGCACTTTTAATGAAAATCGGATTGTACTTTGGCTCCTTCAACCCCATACACATTGGGCATTTGGTTATTGCCAACCATATAGCGGAATACAGCGATTTAAGCCAAGTTTGGTTTGTTGTAACCCCCCACAATCCGTTTAAAAAGAAACACACGTTATTGGATAATTACCAACGCTTGGAAATGGTGTATCGCGCCACAAAAGACTACACCAAGCTAAAACCATGCAATATAGAATTTAACTTACCGCAACCCAATTACACCATAAACACGCTTACGTATTTACAGGAAAAATACCCAAATTATGAGTTTTCCTTAATAATGGGTGAAGACAATTTAAAGAGTTTCCATAAGTGGAAAAACTACGAACTGATTTTAGAAAACCACCATATTTATGTGTACCCAAGAGTTTTGAAGGATAATCCCGATAGCTATCGGGAGAAACCCCAATTTGACGGGCATAAAAAAATCCATCACATCGATGCACCTATTATGCAACTCTCTTCAACCTATATACGAAACGCCGTTAAAGATGGCAAAAACGTAAAACCGATGCTGCCTGAATTTGTTTGGGAGTATTTGGATGAGATGAATTTTTACAAATAAATCTGTTTGTTTTTTCAGGTAAATTATCACAGCTATCCGAAAGTTGGAAATTAAAAAAGCTCCAAACAACCCTGTATTTTTGGTTTGCCAACTAAAAATACATGTATAGGGTTCTTCAAGCGAACCAAAATACGAATTGGTTAACAAATTGCATGCTAAGTTGAGAAAAGTGCCCTAAAGAAAAACCATATCCGTTGCATGCCATATTGAGTCCTTCCAGAAATGAAATAGTAGGGCATTTAAAAGATAGATCAATTAAAGATTTGATGTTGGGTACGGAAACCGGGAATTCCTTTTTGCCTCTTTAAAATTAAAAATAAAACCTTACGAAAGGCATCCAAGGGTTGGCGTAAACACTTTTGTTTTCATCGTACAACAAATCATATCTCATACCAAAAGTTACATTGCCACTTCTGTAGCCTGCTCCAACAAATAAGGCGGGCGACCAATAGGTGTCGTTTTCTAAATTCAAATTGCTTTCATAACGCCTGTTTACACGAAGTTCCTCAAATTCGGCAGATAGTTGAATTTCGTTAATAGGGCTAAACAGACCAATGAGGCTTCCGCCTAAAATAGTCGATTTATAAAAATCCTTTTGCTTATTGTAGGTGCCATTTAATCCAACCCCCAAAGCAAATTGATTATTGAATTCATAAATAGCACTGGGCGCCAAAGTGCCACTAAAAAACCCATTACCAAAACTTAAACCAATGCCACCACCATAGCGCAGATGGTTCCAAAAATCACGGTCGTTTTGTTGTGCATTCAAGGTGCTGAAACAACAAAAAACAATGGCTAAAAACAATAAGGCTGTTTTCATTATTAAAGGAGATGTATTCATAAAATTGGAAATCTTAAAAAAATTAACATAAAAAATTCACTTATTGATGAAATGGCAATTGTTAGCTTATAAATATAGTAAAAGAAACATCTAATTTTAGTAAAAGTTGTACTTTTGTCCTCCCGTTAGGTATGGAATTTTACTAAACTATAAGTATATTAAAAAATAATGGATAAATTTTCCTTTTTAAACGCAGCGCATACGACTTATTTTGCTGATTTATACGAGCATTATTTACAAAATCCAGATTCTGTAGAGCCCAGTTGGAGAGCCTTTTTTCAAGGTTACGATTTTGGAAGCGAAAGTTATGGCTTGCAAGGTGAAATTGTTGAAGGTGTGTCCATGCAAATGCCAGAAAACCTTCAAAAAGAGTTTCAAGTTTTAAAACTCATTGATGGTTACAGAATGCGCGGGCATTTGTTTACCAAAACAAATCCTGTTCGAGAAAGAAGAACGTATGAGCCTAATTTGGAAATTGAAAATTTCGGACTTGGTACAAACGATTTGGATACCGTTTTTAACGCAGGAGATATTTTAGGGATAGGGGCGCAAACCTTACGCGAAATAATTAGGCATTTACAACGAATTTATTGCAGTTCCATTGGGGTTGAATATATGTATTTGCGGAATCCTGAGGTTATTGCATGGTGGCAAAGCAAATTAAATGTGAATGATAATCAACCCTCTTTTTCGGTTGAAATAAAAAAATATATTCTTTCAAAGTTAAACCAAGCCGTAACCTTTGAGAACTTTTTACAAACCAAATATGTAGGTCAAAAACGTTTTTCTTTAGAAGGAGGCGAATCTTTAATTCCAGCCATAAGCAATGTGCTTTTTTACGCTGCTGAAAAATACGATGTTAAAGAATGTGTTTTAGGAATGGCACACAGAGGGCGTTTAAGTACCTTGATAAATATTTTTAGAAAACCAATTTATGAGCTTTTTAGCGAGTTTGACGGAAAGGATTTTGAAGATGAGGATATAGATGGGGATGTAAAATACCATTTAGGTTTAACACTTGATAAAACGTATCAAAACGGTAAAACCATTAAGATGAATTTGGTGCCAAACCCGTCACATCTAGAAACCGTTGCTTCGGTGGCAGAAGGCATTACACGTGCTAAGATTGATGCCGACTACAATGGAGACGATTCTAAAATAATACCTATTGTGGTGCATGGCGATGCTGCTATTGCAGGCCAAGGCATTGTTTACGAAGTAGCGCAAATGAGCCAGTTGAATGGCTACAAAACGGGGGGCACTATCCATATTGTGGTAAATAACCAAATAGGTTTTACCACCAATTATCTAGATGCACGTTCCAGTACCTATTGTACCGATGTTGCAAAAGTAACCCTCTCGCCCGTATTGCATATAAATGCAGATGATGCAGAAGCGGTTGTACATGCCGTTGAGTTGGCTTTAGAGTACAGAATGCGTTACAAAAAGGATGTGTACATCGATTTGCTTGGTTACCGCAAATATGGGCATAATGAAGGTGATGAGCCTCGTTTTACACAACCAAAATTGTATAAACAAATTGCAAAACACGAAAACCCGTTCGATATCTATTCCAATAAATTAATTGCCGAAAACACTGTTGACAAAGCATATTCAAAAGCCATTGTTGAAGAATTTAAAGCAGTTTTGGAAGATGGATATGCAAAATCCAAGAAAGAGGAATCTTCAAAGGTAAGAGAGTTTATGCAAGAACGTTGGGTAAATTTTACCCGCAGGGGTTTACCCGATATGTTAAAAACTGCCAACACATCTTACCCAAAAAGTAAGTTGGAAGGCATTGCGAACATAGTATCAACGGTGCCAGAAGGTGTTAAGTTTGTTAGAAAGGCAGAACGTATCTTGGAAGGGAGAGCTTCCATGGTTTTTGAAAACGATACGTTGGATTGGGGAATGGCAGAAACCTTGGCTTACGGCACTTTAATGGAAGAGGGATTTAACGTTCGTATTTCTGGACAGGATGTGGAACGCGGCACCTTTAGCCATCGCCATGCTATTTTGCGTGATGAAATTTCAGAAGAACGCATCAATTTATTGAACACAAATCCGCAGAATAAAGGGAAAATGGATATTTATAATTCCCTTTTATCAGAATATGCTGTTCTTGGTTTTGATTATGGGTATGCCATGGCAAACCCCAATACATTAACCGTTTGGGAAGCCCAGTTTGGCGATTTCAGTAACGGGGCGCAAATTATTTTCGACCAATATTTATCGGCTGCCGAAGATAAGTGGAAATCACAAAACGGTATTGTGGTGTTATTGCCACATGGGTACGAAGGCCAAGGATCTGAGCACTCATCGGCAAGAATGGAACGTTTTCTGCAACTGTGTTCCATCGATAATATGATAGTGGCAGATTGTACTACGCCAGCCAACTTTTTCCATTTATTGCGTCGTCAAATGAAACGCGATTTCAGAAAGCCTTTAGTTGTATTTACCCCCAAAAGTTTGTTACGCCATCCAAAAGCGGTTTCCTCTTTAAGTGAATTAGCAAACGGAGCATTCCAAGAAGTGATAGACGATACCATAAACCCTCAAAATGTAAAAAAACTAGTGTTCTGTACAGGAAAATTCTATTACGATCTATTGGCGCAACGCGACACATTGAATAATGATAGTGTAGCTTTGGTTAGGGTTGAGCAATTGTTCCCGCTGCATGAAGAAAAAATAAAACAAGTGATAGCGAAATATCCAAATGTAAAAAATTATGTTTGGGCACAAGAAGAGCCAAAAAACATGGGCGCTTGGAGTTATATGATGCAACGATTTGATGTCGTTAAGTTAGAAGGCATTTCACGACCATACAGTTCGGTGCCAGCACCAGGATCCAGCACAAGGGACAAGAAAAGACAACAACGCGTTATTGATGCTGTTTTTGAAAAAGTTTGAACGAGCTCATAGCTTAAAAAAGTGAATTTAGAAGAAATTCAAAATAAAATTTATAGCATTAGGCATCAAAATGCGATGTTCGATTTTGATTTGGCGCAAATGTACCAAGTAGAGACGCGTGTTTTAAAGCAAGCGGTTAGACGGAACATGGATCGGTTCCCAAAAGATTTTATGTTTCAGCTTACAAAAGCAGAATGGGACGAGCTTATCACAATTTGTGATAACTTACCGGAAAACATAAAGTTCAGTCCAACAACGCCTTTCGTTTTTACAGAACAAGGAGTAGCCATGTTATCAAGTGTGTTGAAAAGCAAAATAGCCATTGAAATCAATATAACAATTATTAGAGCTTTCGTTTATATAAGGCAATATGCACTTTCACATCGCGATTTAACCGAAAAATTAAATCAGTTGGAAAACAAATACAACCAACAATTTAAAGATGTTTCAGAAGCCATCAATTATTTATTGCAAAAAGACAAAAAAGAAATAAAGCAAACAGAACGCAAACCAATAGGTTTTAAATAAAATTAAAAAATGATTTTAGAAATGAAAGTGCCTTCACCGGGCGAATCCATAAAAGAAGTAGAGATAGCAACTTGGTTGGTTGCCGATGGCGATTATGTTGAAAAAGATCAGGCAATTGCTGAGGTTGATAGTGATAAGGCAACGTTGGAACTTCCTGCGGAGGCAAGTGGCATTATCACGCTTAAAGCTGAAGAAGGCGATGCGATTGCAGTAGGTGCTGTGGTATGTTTAATTGATACCAGTGCAGCAAAACCGGACGGGGCAGCAGCAGCAAAACAAGAAAAGAAAGAAGAAAAGAAAGAGGAAGCTAAACCGAGTCCGAGTTCCCCTCCTTCGGAGGGGTTAGGGGAGGCTACATACGCCACAGGAACCGCTAGTCCTGCAGCAAAAAAGATTTTGGCCGAAAAAGGCATGCAGGCATCCTCTATTTCCGGAACAGGGAAAGACGGTCGCATCACTAAAGAAGATGCTGTAAGCGCCGTAGCATCTATGGGAACGCCAACTGGGGGAGCTCGTGGTACTTCAAGAAGCAAAATGTCTATGTTGCGACGTAAAGTTGCAGAACGTTTGGTGGAAGCCAAAAATACTACGGCTATGTTAACTACTTTTAATGAGGTAGATATGTCGCCTATTTTCGCTTTGCGAGAAGAACATAAAGAAACCTTCAAAACGAAGCACGGAGTTGGTTTAGGGTTTATGAGTTTCTTTACTTTAGCTGTGGTTAGGGCATTAAAAATGTACCCAGCTGTTAATTCCATGATTGATGGAAATGAAATGGTCAGTTACGATTTCTGTGATATCAGTATCGCGGTTTCCGGGCCAAAAGGGTTGATGGTGCCTGTAATTAGAAATGCCGAAAATTTAAGTTTTAGAGGTGTTGAAGCCGATGTAAAGCGTTTAGCGCTTCGCGCAAGAGATGGACAAATTACCATTGATGAAATGACGGGTGGCACATTCACTATTACAAATGGCGGTGTTTTTGGTAGTATGTTATCAACTCCCATTATCAATCCGCCGCAAAGTGCTATTTTAGGCATGCACAATATTGTAGAACGTCCTGTTGCCGTTAATGGTAAGGTCGAAATTCGTCCTATTATGTATGTAGCACTATCTTATGACCATAGAATTATTGATGGCAAGGAAAGTGTTGGGTTTTTGGTAGCGGTTAAAGAGGCTCTGGAAAACCCAACGGAGTTATTAATGGATAATGATGTTAAAAAAGCGCTAGAACTATAGGAAAACATGTTATTCTATATAAAAAGGCACCATGTAATTTAAATTACATGGCGCTTTTTTTTTAAATGAAAGACTAACCCAAACAAACTAAAATATTGATTGCAATAACAATTAACACTAATGTGACCAGACCAGCAATGAAGTATTTTTCCAGATAACTATTGTCTTTTTCCATAAGTTTGTTTTGTGTTTACTTTGGAACTTTAAATAAAAAACACATGTTTTTTAAACGAGGTGTTTTTATATAAATACCTCCCAATTGATTTAATAATAGCTTAACAAAATTACGATTTATTGCTGGCACAAAAAATACGCACTTCTACGTATTTTTGTTGTGAATGGCATAATTATAAATGCGGAAAGCTTTAAACATGACGTTTAAAGCCTTCCATAATTCTCCCTAAGAATTAATTAATAGCACTGTAAAGATACGTTATAGCTAGTATTTAAAAAATACGCACTTCTACGTATTTTTCAAAGGTGTTCTTTATTAAGACCGGCCCAAATGGAAAGCGATGTAGGTTTATTGTCTAAGCCTAATTTAGAAATAATATTGCTTCTGTGTTTGTGCACGGTAAGAACGGATATGGAGAGTTCGTTGGCAATGTCCTGGCTCGTTTTATTTTCAGCAATAAGTTTGACTATTTTTAATTCAGACTTGGTAAGTTGTTCTAAATTGGCAGGTTTAATATTTGTATTGTGATCCAAATAAGAGGTTATTTCCTCACTAAAATAACGTTTGCCATTAATGGCATGACTGATGCAGATTTCAATTTCTTCAACAGCGAATTCTTTTAAAATATAGCCATGCACATTAAATTCCCTAGCTTGGTCATATAACTCTTTCTCTTTATCGAAAGTGATAAGAATCACTTTGGTTGGGATATTGTTTTTTTGGCATGCTTCCGCAATTTCCAAACCTGTTTTATGGGGCATTCTAATATCTAAAATAGCTATTTCAGGTTTTAGTTTTACAATAAGATTATAAGCGGAATTTCCGTCTTCAGCACTGCCAACAATATGAAACCCTTTAGAAGTTAAAAAATCGGTCAGACCACGGAGCATGAGCGGATGGTCATCGGCAATAACAATGGAGGTATTCATTTTTAGGGAGTTAAAATGCTATTGATTGAAAGGATAAAGATACTAAATATTAAAGTTTTAAATACAGGTATTTATTTTCATAATCTATAATGGCATTTGATTTTTTTAAAATATCGGCACCGATAATGCCATCAACAGGTTTTGCTTTATGGTTTGTTAACGCCGTATTTACATGCGTTAAATTGAACAGTACCAAAACAATTTTATCATTTTCCCATGTTCCAATTTGCACCTTGTTTTTTTTTGATATTTTGGTTTCCATATCAATAGCTCCTGCACCGGCAGCCATAATTTTAGAATCTTTAACCTTAAGTTTAAAAGTGTCCACGGCCTCAAAGCCAACACATGAACTCGATGCACCTGTATCTAAAATAAAACGTCCTTTAATACCATTTAAAGTGGCCTTTATTTCAAAATGATTGGTTCTTGTTGGATGCAATTTCACTTTAATGTATTCCCTTTTAAGTAGAAATTCTTCTAGTGTTTCGGTCATGGTTTCTAAATTTCAAGATTAAAAATAACACAATGCCTGCTATAATAATGCCAAAAATTATATAAAATATGGGGTTTTTCGGTTTTGCAGGTTCAAGTGTCCCATAATAAACAAAAGCACTCCAATAATAAGGAGATTTTTTCATATTGCTAATGGCATTGTTTTCTAGATAGTCTATTTTCGAATGGTGGTTCGCTAAAAATGCCGATTGTTGCTTATTATAATTTTCATAAAACGATTTCATAATTTGGGAGGTTGACAAATCGTTTATTTGCCATAAGGAAAACAATAAATTTTCTGCCCCAGCATATTGAAAGCCCCGCGCCATACTCATGGCACCTTCGCCTTTATAGAGTTTGCCAATACCCGTTTCGCAGGCACTTAAAACCACTAGATCCGGATGTAAGCTTAAACTGTACAATTCATTTAAAAACATGCTGTCGTCGTAAAACGAAATATTTGCCGGCATCACAAAATTGCCACTGTTGGCATGTGCAGATAAATGTAAAATACCATAATTGGGCGCATTTTTCAGAAAATTGGTTTTAGATGCGTTTGCATTCATAAAAATTGTACTGGTCATTTCATCTTTAATAGCATCTGCCTCATTTATAGAATAAGTAAGCATATAGTTCGTATTTTCAAACACAGGAAAAAACCCCAATACTTTTTTGTTTTTCTTTTTTTGGGTATCCTTCAAATAAAACAAAGCACTGGAATTGTAGGCTATATTTTGATTTTTAACTACAAAAGGCATGTTGGAAAATGCGGTAGAATTGGTCTTTTCGGATAATAAAGCTTCAAACGGAATAAAATTCAGCAAACCATCTGGAATGATCATCACATTTTTATGGTTTGAAAAGGCATCACATTTTAAAAGCTTGAAAATATTAAAAGCCTGTGAAGTATAATTGCTTATGTCATTATTGATTACTGAAGCATTATCAAACAAATGAATAAAGTTTGTAATATTTTGCTTTGTTTTTTCGGTTAAAACAATGGTATTTGTAACGATGTTATTACTTGAAATTATAAATTGATAAAGAGTGTTTTCTCCAAAAAAGTATTCAACCAAAACCGCCTTGTCTTTTTCCAGTTTCTTTTGAAATGAAATTAATGAAATGTCTGGATTTGACGCTGGATATTTTTTTTCAATCTTAGTTTTCAATGATTTTAATTGCAGGCTTATAGCACTTAGTTTTTTGCTTAAATCATTAATTTCAGAATCTCGATTGGCACCTAATTCTTCTTTTATCAAAAGATTGGTAAAGCGTTCTTGTTCTTTTAAAAGCTTGGATTCCCTAATTAATAACGTGTCGTTTGGGTGTTTTTGCAGGCGTATTTTTTTGTTTGAAAGATCTTTTAATATGGAGACTTTATTGTTCTCGGAATATTGAAACGCTCTAAATAAAAGTGATTTGTTTTTTGTTTGTTGATGGTTGTATAAAAGAAGGTCAATACATTTTTCGCTCCGTATGCGGTTATTGGTTTCGTTTAAAATTTTTGCTTCTTGCGAAGTCCAGTTTTCTTGTAATAACCCCGATGCATAAAAACTTAAATCGTAACTCTTTAATGCCAATTCCGTATTTGTTTGAATAGAAGCATAAAGATCGAAAATATCTATAAAGGTGTTTTCTGCATATAAGTCATTTTTATTGGGTAAACCAATATTTTTAAAATGAGGAAGCAAGATTTTGATGGCTTTTTGCAAACTTTTTAAAGCACGGTTTGGGTTTTTTAGAAGGTAATATAATTGAGCTTCTTCAACATGGAATTTGGCTAAATCCCTTTCTGACAGATTAGTTTCAGAAATATGTTCTTTTGCCTTTTTAAATGAATTTAAAGCTTCGGTATAATTGCCTTTTTGAAGTGCAATCAGGTAATTGTTTTTTAAAATTTCAAATTTTGAAGAAGATTGATTAGCGTTTAAAAGTGATGCTTCTTCATAGTTGTTTAAGGCCAGTAGGCTTGTGGTTTTTATACTTTGGAGCAATGCTTTTTGTTTGGTGGAAATGTTAGGTAATTTGTACGCATCATCGATAATTTTCAAAACACGCTTATTATTTCCAATAGTTTGATACAGTTTTGCCAAATTGATTTTACCACTAATTTGATGCTTTGTGTTCTTGCTTTTTTCAGCTAAAAAAATGTATTGATTGATGGTGCTTAGGGCATTGGTGTAATCGCCCGTTTTGGTGTATAAATTTCCTAAAGGGATCAAGCAACTTTCAACAATGTCAAAATCGGAAATTTTAGAAAGTTCATTATTATTGAATTGTTTTAAGGCATATTCATACGTAACGATGGCTTCTTTTAATTTTGAATGCTCATCTAAATAAAACCCTTTGTTACATTGCAAAAAAACGAGCGCCAAGTGTTCGTCTTTAGATTTCACATGCGTTTTAAATGAAGCTTCTTGTTGATTTAAAAGTTTTAAAGACGCCTCATTTTTATTGCCAATAAAAGTTTCGGCAGCCGTATAAATGGCTTCTTCCAAGTTTTGGGAAAATGAAATTCCGCAGAAAAAAAATATCAGAATAATGATGCTCTTTCTCATATTTATAACCTTGCAGGTTGAATTACTAACCCATCCAGATTGGGGTGCCAAATAAAGCTTAGCTTTCAAAATTTCCAAATGGCGTAAAACTGCCAATAATTAAAATCGTTTTCAAAATTCATAATATACCGTGCGCCTAAACTGGGGCCAATCCTTGCGAAGCCTGCGGTAGCTTCAAACAATAAACCCGTTCTTAAATTGGTAAACGGGGTGGATTGGTTAGTGGTGCTTTCTTTGGAAGATATTACCGGATTGGTGGACACATCGCCTTCAAATTGTTCCACCAAAACCGATTGTTCCTGTTTTTCGCTAAGTGAAATGGTGTTTTGCACGCCGGCACCAAGTCCGATATAATTATTAAGGTTATAGCGCATCAAAACAGGCACATCCCAATCAATATTTTCAAAAGAATTACTGGTTGTAGTGCGTTGTAAAAACCGAAACCCTTGCGCATCTTGAATAAATTCTTCCCTTACATCTGTGTTGGCATCATAATTATGAAAATTATTCATCAATTCCACTTGCCAATACCAGCGATATGATTTGTATGGCGACAGTGTAGCACCAAAAAAATAGCTTTCAGAATTATTTAAATCCGAGAACGAATTAACGCCAACTTTAGCACCAATTGAAATGCCTGGCAAAAAACGTGTGGTGGAATAGTTGGTAATAATCGGGTCGTTTTTGTCAAATATAATAGCGGTTCTGCTTTTGGTTTTTTGCTTGTGGAAATCTTTAGCAAACTTAATGCTGTACTTTACGAAACCTTTTGTGGAATCGTATTCCTTTACGTTTTTTTGTTCACTTCCCGGAAGGTAAATATTTTTAAAAGTGAATATAGCCTGAGTATCAGTAAACGTGGTATCCAAACAACTATAAAGCACTTCTTTTTTAGGGCAGATGTCGCATTTGGGGTACATGTCTAAAACTTTAAGAGTAGACTTGTCTAGCATTTCAGGAATATCGGTTTCCAATCGAATGGTTCGTGCTGGTCCTTCGCCGTTATTTTGAAACTTGATTTTGTATTTTAAGGTTTTAAAACGTACCAACCTGTAATTCATAAACGTGCCGTTTGATGACATTTTATTGGGGTCGTGCGAGGTTACAATTTCCATTTCCATATCCTTAACTTTATGGTTATCGTAATTTGCATCGGGCACATAAATACCTCTCACCGAAATAATGGCACTGGTATCTTTAAGCATTTCGGGAGTGGTTTTTAAGCTGAAAAAAATGTTGCGTTCTTCTTTAGGTTTCATATCAGAGAACTCCAAAAGACTCCAGTTTTTGTAAAAGGCTTTAGAGTTTGCAATGGTTAATGGTAAATTGGTTTTTTCAGTGGAATCTTGTAAAAAAGTCCGCGCTTCAATAAATTCATTATTTGACGATGCTAAATAAGTACCATCATCATCCATATTGTTAGTGAAAGCAAAACCATCTGCCGAAACATTTTTTTCGTTATAATAAGTTCGGGTATCTGTTAATTCAAAGTTATTTGCTTTGTATTGGTGTTCGTTATAAAACAGATAGAGTTTTCCGTTGGTAACATAATCTTTCGGGTTTTTATAACTTACTATAACCACCATGTCTTCATCGGGAACGGGTTCTCGGTTACGTTTTAAAATGAAATCTTCGTCCATACTCGCAATGTCGTTTGGTTCCGTGGTTAATTCATTTATGGCAATTTTTTTAGGTCGGGTTGTGGGTGGTTTTCCGGCGTCGTAATTATTGGTTGCCCAGAGTTTCACTTCGTATTCCCCTGTTTTTTTGTAGGTGTGTTTTGGGTTTTCTTCGGTGCTGTAATGGCCATCGCCAAATTCCCAGTAATGGGTATAAAATGCTTTTGGAGCACCTGCTATTTGGTTTAACTCAGGTGTTTCGGGCGTAAACAAAACTTCATTGCCATTGGTGGTATTTTTAATGTTTGCAACTCTGGTAATTGTGTCGTTCACGTTTGGTTTTTGAGCATAACCGAAAACGCCAATTAAAAATAAACATAGAAAAGAAAACCGTTGGTTCATGATAATGAGGTTTAAATAGATTTTAAATATACAAAAAGTGACCTGTTCCAAATGGGTTTGGTTAAAGTCTATTTTATGATTATTGTAAATTAGATAGTATAATAACAATATTAGCACCGATTATAAATAAAATGATGTATACAATAATAAATATGAAAGCAAATTTTTTCATGTGTCTATATTATTTGTTTTTCAACGGTCATCCCGATAGCTATCGGGACTTCCATTTCATTATTACTCTATGCATCTAGAACTCGTTATGGAAGTTTCATGATGTGTTCTGTATATCTTTATATCAATAAGGTTGTTGTTTTGTTACCTTTTTTTTTGATAAAAGACCTGTCAGGTCTAAAAAAAATCCCAGAAACGAAGGTCTCTGGGATAAGAAAGCAGGTTAAGGATTAATAGCAAACCACAACTTTTAAGTAGGTAATTAAAATAAGCAGATATTTATGGTAAACCATTTATTATGGTTGTAAGTTGTGCTTCGGTAGCTATAGAAGTTTCACCTTCAGTAAATGTGATAACGCCGTTTGCAACAATGGTTACCGCTTTTATAGCGTATTTCCAGTTTCCACCATCTTCGGTTGCGAAAATAACATGACATTCTAAACCGATTGGAATTTGTCCATAATGCTCGCTGAATAAACCAGTTTGTGCATCGTAAGTATCAAGACGGGCTAATGCAGGTGCTTCACCATCGTAAGATAAATATACCGAACTGTTTTCGTTATCGTAACCAGTAGGAACAGCAACTAATATGGTTGTTTTTGGACGTGGATCGCTGTAAAATTTATCTACGTTAGACCATCCGAACGATTGGAAAAAACCATAGTATTGGTTGCCTTCCGCAAACACACCACCTTGTCCGTTCGCACCATCGCGTTTTTCCTCAACCCAGGCAAGTTCTCCGTCAGCATCAATGATACCATTCCAAAGAATCATGGCATTGTCCGCACCACCAGTTAAATCGGCAGGGATTTGCATTTGGAATCCGCAATTAGTTTCTAAAGCAACGCCATTTTGAGTCGCTTTTACAAAAAACTCACCACCAGAAATCAATAAGGCTTTATCGCCATTTGGTAAAATCCCCATAGTCGGTTTGTTGGTTGTAAGCATGTTTCCTTTGTCAAAAAGTTCAACAAATTCCAAATCTACAGCACCAGTTACAGCGACACCGTTTTTGGTTAAACAACCTCCGTTAATGTAAATTTCAACACCTTTTTCAGATGTAAAGTTTACCGAACCGTCTTCAGCATTAAATTGAAATGTTTGGGTTAAATCTTCAAGAGCTTGTTCTCTAATGGCATCAAATTCCGCTGCTGTAGCTGGGATTATAAAATTCTCATTGTCGTTTGTACAGCTTGTAAATACTAAAGCCGTTAATAAAAGTGTTCCTAAAATGTGTTTTAAATTTTTCATGATAAATTGGGTTTTAAATTGTTATTCATAGTTATATAAACAGGGCAACATTTTTGTTACCCTGTTTTGGTAATTATTTTTATTGTTGAGGTTGACTGATGATTATTTTAGAGATTACAGCATCACCAGAAGCAACTAAAGCAATCATTTTATTGGCATAATCTTCAGAAGAAGCATAACCTTTTGCAAAACCTGTAGCTGTTTCAACTTCCCAGAAATAATTTCTTGGAGCGTTAACTTCAGATCTTAGAACCAAGTAACTTTGTATTTCAGTTCCTAAAACAATTTCGCCAGAGCTAGATAAAGCAATCATTTCTTTAGCGCTTTCAAGAGAAAGGGAAGTTCCTGAATACATACCTTTATCGGTTTCTACTTTCCAGTCGAATACTTGTGCAATGTTATCTCTTGTTAGGGTTACAACTTCAGTTGAAGTGTTAAGGGTCGTTTTTTCATTTGTAGCGTTTCCATTTAATATTGATAAAGCTACTGTTGCGATAATTAAAATTGATTTTTTCATGATTTCTAATTTTATGGATTAATTAAATTTTTGTTTAGCCAATTTTTGACTGTTACACCCTTATATCAAAACCATTTAAAAATTGTTACCCATTTATTTTAAAGTTTTTTTAAATTAGCAGTAAATACAAGGGTTAATGAGCGAAAAAAAAATACATGAAGACCAAAAGTATATTGATGGATTGTTGAAAAACAACTCCTTTATTATACAGGCTATTTATGATAAGTTCGTGCCAAAGGTTATTAATTATATAAAACAGAATAGTGGCGATGCAGACAAAGCCCAGGATGTGGTGCAAGACACTTTAATAACCATTTATAATCAGGCAAGTGAAAAGAAATTAGAGCTTACCTGTCCGTTTGATGCCTACTTCTTTTTATTGTGTAAACGGAAATGGTTAAATGAATTGAAAAAAACGTCTTTAAAAGAGGTAACAATTAATGAGGAAGTTTTATATAAAGATGACGACGCTCAAGAACTAGCGTTTGAAACATCTTTGTTTGGCGAAAAACAAGCCTTATTTACCGAAATGTTTCAAAAACTAGGAAATGCTTGTAAAGAATTGTTGACGGCTACTTTTAAAATTAAATCGATGGAAGAAGTAGCATCAAGTTTAGGTGTAACATACGCTTATGCTCGAAAAAAGAAATCTTTATGTATAGGCAAATTAACAGAGCTGGTTCAAGAGTCACCAAAATTTAACCAACTTAATAATTAATTGTCATGGACGAGCAAGATTACATACTATTCGAAAATTATCTTTTAGGAGAACTTTCCAAAGAAGAAATAATTGCTTTTGAAGCCCGCTTGGAAAATGATTCAAAATTCAACGAAAGTTTTAAGACTTATAAAGAACTTTCCTCTTTTTTAGAACATAAATTTGAAAACGAAACAATTTCAACAGCATTTCAAAATAACTTAAAAAATATATCCAAAGCCTATTTTGAAAAACAAGAAGCACCTAAAAAACGTTTTAAACCTTGGCAATACGCTATGGCTGCCACTATAGCATTATTAATAGGTATAACCGTGTTTAACAATTTATCAACGCCTGATTATGGCGATTATGCAAATTACGACAGCATTAGTTTAACCGTAAGAGGCGAACAAGATGCCCTATTAAAAACCGCCGAAAATGCCTTTAATACAAAAGATTATGCTAAAGCGGAAGCAGCTTTTAAAAGTTTAATGGTATTGGAAAAAGACAATGCTGAGTTACAATTTTACAGAGCCATAGCCAATTTAGAATTAAATAAATTTGAAACTGCTGAAAGCTTATTAACGAGTTTAAGCAAAGGGCAATCGGCATATAAATACAAAGCAATCTGGTATTTGGCTTTAAGTAGTTTAAAACAAAAAGAATACGATGCTTGTTTAGAAATTTTAAAAACCATTCCAGAAGATGCCGACGATTATAATAAAGCACAAAAGCTTATAAAAAAGTTGGATTGACACCCCACCTCACAGGTTTTTAAAACACAAGTGTTCGGAAGTTGAAAATTTTTGATAAACCGTTCCCCTCCTTGGAGGGGTTAGGGGTGGGTTTTATATTTTTTATCTCATTTTTAAGTACATGACAAAAATTTATTAACATCAAATTATTAAGTACATGACAAAAAATTAGATTGACCTTCTGTAAATGGTACTAATCCCACTGAAATTGAGACCTGTCAGGTTTTTAAAACCTGACAGGTCTGGAACACATGAGATTATTAAACTGCTGACAATTAGTTATATAACATTTATTTTTCAATTTTTGTCATGTACTTATATCAAATTATTAAAAAAAACTCCTTAAATAATTCCTCCCCTTTTTTCAAGGGGAGGTGCCGATAGGCGGAGGGGTCGACTTAAATAATTTTTTTAATGAAATATCTTTTTTTGTCATGTACTAAAATCTCATTTACAAAAAGGTTGTATTAATTTACCCACCCCTAACCCCTCCCAAGAAGGGAATTAAAACGTGTTTAATTTTAAATTAAAGGTTCTTACCAACTATTTCATCCATTTTTATGGCAATATTTTGTCTTCTGAACACTAAATGTTTTTAAAACCTGTGAGGTCTTTATTTATTAATATTCTTCATTATTTTTACCAAATGATAATTACCGATACCCACACCCATTTATATAGTGAAGCTTTTGATGAGGATAGAAACGACATGATAGCGCGGGCATTAAATGCAGGTGTTTCACGTTTTTTTATTCCAGCTATTGATTCCACTTATACAGAATCTATGCTTCAGATTGAAAAGCATTATCCTGAGAATGTTTTTTTAATGATGGGTTTGCACCCAACGCATGTAAAAGACAATTATAAGGACGAGTTAAAGCACGTAGAAGAGATGCTCGCAAAGCGAAAATTTTATGCAGTAGGTGAAATTGGGATTGACTTGTACTGGGATAAATCGACATTGGGTATTCAACAGGAAGCTTTTAAGTATCAAATTCAACAGGCTAAAAAGTATAAATTACCTATTGTTATTCATTGCAGGGAAGCATTCGATGAAATTTTTGAGGTTTTAGAAACCGAAAAAGATGATGATTTATACGGGATTTTCCATTGTTTTACAGGAACTTTAGAACAAGCACACCAAGCCATATCCTATAATATGAAATTAGGAATAGGAGGTGTTGCCACTTTTAAGAATGGTAAGATCGATCAGTTTTTAAATCAAATGGACTTAAAACATATTGTATTGGAAACCGATTCGCCCTATTTAGCACCTGCCCCATACAGAGGGAAGCGAAACGAAAGTGTATATATAATTAAAGTACTGGAAAAATTATCAGAATTATATGGTGTGTCTTTAAAACAAGTAGCAGAAATAACCACTCAAAATTCTAAAGACGTATTTGGAATATAATCGTAAATTATTATGCAAAGTTCAAGTTTTTAAGTTCAACAATTTAAATTCGTTAATCGTTAATCGTTAATCGTTAATCGTTAATCGTTAATCGTCAATCAAATGAACAGATCAAAACCAAAAATATTACTTATTTATACTGGCGGAACCATTGGGATGGTAAAGGATTTTAAAACGGGCGCTTTAAAAACCTTCGATTTTAAAAACCTTTTGGATAAAATACCCGAATTACAATTACTGGATTGCCATATTGAAACGGAATCTTTTAAAGACCCCATAGATTCTAGCAATATGAGTCCGGAATATTGGGTTCAAATTGCCGAAATAATAGAAACAAATTACAATATATTTGATGGGTTTGTGGTGTTGCACGGCAGCGATACCATGAGCTATACAGCATCGGCATTAAGTTTTATGTTGGAGGATCTAGCAAAACCCATAGTATTTACCGGGTCTCAATTGCCAATTGGCGATTTAAGAACCGATGCCAAAGAAAATTTGATAACGGCGGTTCAAATGGCATCGTTGCAAGAAAACGGCAAGCCTTTGGTTAAAGAAGTGTGTTTGTATTTTGAATATAAATTGTACCGGGCCAACAGAACGACAAAAATAAATGCTGAAAATTTTAAGGCTTTTGCATCTTTAAATTACCCCGAATTGGCAGAATCGGGGGTGCATTTAAAAATCAATCACGACTATTTATTGAAGATAGGTACCACAAAACCGCTGAAAGTCCATAAAAATTTAGATACTAATATTGCCCTCATCAAACTGTTTCCTGGCATTTCCCAGACATTTTTGCAGAATATTTTAAGCACATCAAACCTAAAAGCGGTAATTTTGGAAACTTACGGTGCCGGAAATTGCACCAATGCACCTTGGTTTATTAAACTTTTACAAGAAACAATTAAAAAAGGCATTCACATTATTAATGTCACCCAATGTTCGGGCGGCAGTGTTATGATGGGGCATTACGAAACCAGTAACCAATTGAAAACCATAGGGGTTATTTCTGGAAAAGACATAACTACCGAGGCGGCCATAAGTAAATTAATGTATATGTTAGGTAAAAATGTCCCTAAAAAAAAGTTCAAAACCACCTATGAAACCGCATTGCGAGGGGAAATGTTTTAAAATTAACCTTTAAAATTTTAGCATTCAAAGTTTTTTTTGTTATTTGAACCCCCGTAATTAAATACAATTGAAATACAGAGAGGTGGCCGAGTGGTCGAAGGCGCACGCCTGGAAAGTGTGTATACCCCAAAAGGGTATCGAGGGTTCGAATCCCTTCCTCTCTGCTGTAATTTTTATTTTTTTATTGTATTTTTTTTATATCTTTAGCACATTAATTAACTAATAAAATTAAGATTTAGAACATGAAAAGATTATTTTCTATCCTTGCCATTACAGGAATGATGGCTTTTGGAACTGTTAATGCAACTACAAATGCAAACACAAGTACAGTTGCAACAACTGTAGCAAGTATTACTCAAGAACCGGAAGAAACTGCTGCACCAGCGGAAGACCTTGGGTTTCATCAAGAATTAAAAAAGAGATTTATTGAAGGAGGTCCTGGATTTATGGGGATTGTATTATTATGTTTAATTCTCGGATTAGCCATCGCTATAGAAAGAATTATCTTTTTAAACCTTTCAACAACCAACACCAAAAAACTAACCCAAGAGATAGAGGATGCTCTTGCATCTGGAGGTGTTGAAGCTGCTAAAGAAGTATGCAGGAATACAAAAGGACCCATCGCATCTATTTACTACCAAGGCTTAGACAGAACAGACGAAGGTCTGGAGGCTGTTGAAAAAGCCGTTGTTGCCTATGGAGGTGTTCAAATGGGACAATTAGAGAAAAATGTATCTTGGGTTTCATTATTTATCGCATTGGCACCCATGTTAGGGTTCTTGGGAACTGTAATCGGGATGATTCAAGCGTTCGATAAAATTGAAGCAGCTGGAGATATGCAACCCTCACTTGTTGCGGGAGGTATTAAAGTAGCATTGTTAACAACCGTATTTGGTCTTGTTGTGGCAATGATCCTTCAAGTTTTTTATAACTATATTATTGCTAAGATTGATAGTATTGTTAACGATATGGAAGATGCTTCTATCACGTTAATGGACTTATTGATTAGAAACAGAAAGTAATAATTTAAACAAAATAAAATCATGAATTTACATAAAATACTCAAGTATTTGGCTTACGCCCTTGGTATTATTGGAACTATTTTTGCGTTAATGATAATGATGACGGATTCAGATAGTATAATTGACTATATGTTGATAGTTACCTATGTAGTGCTTTTTATAGTAATATTTTTAATCCTTGTATATGTTATCAAAGGCCTATTTGCAGGTAACATCAAAAAAACGTTAACAACTGTGGGATTGTTTTTAGCGATTATTATAATTTCTTATCTGATATCCTCTGGAACAGATTTAGATTTAAAACAATTTAACGATAAAGGATTGGGCATCACAGAAAGCATTTCTAAGAATGTTGGGGCTGGTTTATACGCTTTTTATATTCTTATAACCATTGCGATCATAACCACCTTTCTATCAAGCGCAAAAAAACTATTTAATAAATAAATTATGGCAAAAAGAGCAGCACCAGAAGTAAATGCAGGCTCCATGGCCGACATCGCATTCTTACTATTGATATTTTTCTTAGTAACAACTACTATTGAAACAGACTCGGGTATTAACCGTAAACTTCCACCCATGGAAGAGTCTGATGAAGATGTTATTATCAAGCAAAAAAATATTTTTACTGTGCTATTAAATGGTAAAGATCAATTGCTTGTTGAAGATCAATTAATGGAAATAAAGGATATTAGAAAAGCAGCCATTGAATTTCTTGATAATGGAGGCGATGGTACGTGCTCCTATTGTAATGGAAAGAAAGACCCATCTTCTTCTGATAATCCGGACAAGGCCATCATATCATTAAAGAATGAACGCGAAACTACTTACAAAACGTATATTGCGGTCCAAAATGAACTTGTGGCAGCATACAACGAATTAAGGAACAGGAGGGCTCAATCACTGTACGGTAAATCTTTTACGGAAATGGAAGCAAACCTTAACGATGTCAATTGGCCAGGGAATAAAGCGAAGTTAAAGGAACAACTTGAAAAAATAAAAGTTGAGTATCCACAAAAACTTTCAGAAGTACAATAATTTAACATTTACAAATATGTCTAAATTTAAAAAGAAACAAGGAGGCGATATGCCAGCTATATCTACGGCATCGTTACCGGATATTATATTTATATTGTTGTTTTTCTTTATGGTAGCCACAGTAATGAGGCAAAATACCTTATTGATAGAGAATAATTTGCCATTTGCAGATCAAGTTGAAAAGTTAGACAAGAAAGATTTGGTAATGTATATATATGCTGGTAAACCAAGTGCTAATTATAAACAATACGGTACAGAGGCGAAAATTCAACTGAATGATAAGTTTGCTGATGTTAATGAAATTGCGGCTTTTATTGCATCAGAGCGCGCATCTAAAAGAGAAGAATTAGTTCCGTTTTTAACCACTGCTTTGAAAGTGGATAAAGATGCCAATATGGGATTGATTGGGGATATAAAGCAGGAATTGCGAAAAGTTAATGCACTTAAAATAAATTACACCACTAAAAAAGGTAGTGTATTTAATAATAATTAATTAAAAAATTCTTAATTTTATTTAAAAGGCGTTTTGAAATTTCAAAACGCCTTTTAATTTTTAATATCTTCATAGTTATTATAAAAGCATGTTATATTTGTGAATATCAGTTTGAATTACCCTGGCAATAATGAAGTATATATTTAAAATCCTAATTGTTTTATTAAGTTTTCAATGTGCCTTTTCACAAGAGAGTACCATTAAAGAAATAGATTCCTTGTATAAAGAAGATCAATTTTACTTAGGGGTAACCTATAATTTGCTTGGTCAAAAACCGGATAAATTATCACAAAATGGTTTTTCAACGGGGCTTCATTTCGGGTTTATCAATGATATGCCCTTAAACGAAAATAGAAATGTGGCTCTTGGGGTGGGGCTTGGTGTTTCAATAAATTCATTTAACCAAAACTTACTGATCGATAAAGACAATCCGGGTGCTTTTACCTATAGCTTATTGGATGGTAATTCCACCTATTCCAAAAACAAGTTTTACCGAAATTTAATTGAATTGCCCATAGAGTTTCGCTGGAGAACCTCTACACCAACGGAATATAAATTTTGGCGAATTTATACGGGGTTTAAACTCGGTTATATTATTACTAGTGATTCTAAATTTAAAGGACAGCCCGAATCAATCAAATACCATAACATTAATGATTTCAATAAACTCCAATATGGTTTGACATTGAGCGCTGGTTACAATACATGGAATTTGTATCTGTATTATGGGCTAAATCCCATTTTTTCAAAGGATGCTGTGTTAAATGGAAATGCTATTGATATCAATGCCATCAAAGTAGGATTGATGTTTTATGTGCTGTAAATAGAAAGCATTAGTTAAACCAATAATTGATTAAAATCAGCTGAGGAATGGCCCCTATAAAAACGCCCACAATCAATTCGCTATAAGTATGTGCTTTTAAATGTAGTCTTGAGGTGGCAACTGCCCCCGTTATAATGCTCATTAAAGCCAGGGTACCATTTATATTTATATTAAAATGGATGCTTAAAGCTATAAAAAACATGAAAAGTCCAGATACAGATATCATATGTAAACTAGCTTTGAATTTTATGATTGCCAGCATTAAACAGGTTATTGTTGATATCAAAATACCGACAAAAAAGTAATAAAGTTCTAAAATTTGGTTTGGAGTTATAATGCGTTGCAGCACAATAAGGATGATAATGCAGTTTAAAACCAAAGGAAAAACACGTTCATTGGTTGTTTTTAAATAAATGGACTGCACCTTGCCCAAGGTTTTTAATAAAAAGTAGATTAAAATGGGCAAGATTACTGTAAGAATGAATAATGAAATGATTTTTGCCTGAATAATTTCATTTGGGATAAAACGTGGCGATTTTGAAAAATAAAACACAACCCCAAGCAAAGGCATAATCAATGGATGGAAAATAAACGAGATACTTTTTAAAATACGGTCCATTATATCTTTTTACGCAATCGAGCCACCGGTATATCCAATTGCTCTCTGTATTTAGCTACCGTACGTCGTGCTATGGGATAGCCCTTTTCCTTTAAAATCAAGGCTAAAGCTTCATCGGTTAAAGGCTTTCTTTTTTTCTCTTCTTCAATAACCGTTTCGAGTATTTTTTTAATCTCTCTGGTAGAAACGTCTTCACCTTGGTCATTTTTCATGGATTCTGAAAAGAATTCCTTTATCAATTTTGTTCCGTAAGGCGTATCAACGTATTTGCTGTTTGCAACCCTAGACACGGTTGATACATCCATGGATATTTCATCTGCGATGTCTTTTAAGATCATCGGTCTTAAATTACGCTCATCGCCCGTTAAAAAATAGTCTTCTTGGTAGTGCATAATGGCGCTCATGGTAATAAACAAGGTTTGCTGGCGCTGTTTAATGGCTTCAATAAACCATTTGGCGGCATCCAATTTTTGCTTTATAAAAATAACGGCATCTTTTTGGGACTTCGATTTGTCTGTAGCATCTTTGTACCCTTTCAACATATCGTTATATTCCCTGGATACATGAAGCTCCGGTGCGTTGCGTCCGTTTAGTGTAAGTTCCAACTCGCCATCAACAATTTTAATGGCGAAATCCGGCACTACATGCTCAACTATTCTATTGTTTCCTGAAAATGAACCCCCTGGTTTAGGGTTTAAATGCTCTATTTCGCGAATGGCATCTTTAAGCTGCATTTCGGTAATATCAAATTTTTGAAGCAATTTATCATAATGCTTCTTTGTAAATTGATCGAAAGCTTCATCAATGATAGCTATTGCCAGTTCGCTATCGGGCGATTTTTCTCTTCTATGTAATTGGATACTTAAACATTCCTGCAAATTTCTGGCACCAACACCAGCAGGATCCAATTGATGCACAATTCTTAAAACTTTAGCTATTTTTTCCTCGGAAGTATAAACGCTTTGGGTAAATGCCAAATCGTCCATAATATCTGATAAAGTTCTACGGATATATCCACTTTCGTCCACGCTTCCCACTAAAAATTCGGCTATTTCACGCTCTTCATCATCTAATCTATACGTATTTAACTGACTTATTAAATGCTGCGTAAATGAAGTTCCCGCAGCATAAGGCATCGTTTTTTCTTCGTCATCACTACTGTAGTTATTTGCCTGGGTGCGGTAATCGGGAATTTCGTCATCACTTAAATATTCGTCAACGTTGATATCATCATTACCTATGGATTCACTATCGTCAAAATCATCGTTGGTATTATCAAAATCAGAATCAAACTCGCCTTCAATCTCTTCGGCGCCACCCTCCAGTGCTGGGTTTTCTTCCAACTCTTGTTTTAATCGTTGCTCAAAAGCCTGTGTTGGCAGCTGGATCAATTTCATCAATTGAATTTGCTGCGGCGACAGTTTTTGCGATAATTTGAATTGTAAATGTTGTTTGAGCATATTTCGATTTGGTTTCTGTAAAAATAAGAAACTATTTTTAGTACATGACAAAAATAATCTTACATCATAAAAATAACTATTAAAGTTGACCCCTCCGCCTATCGGCACCTCCCCTTGAAAAAAGGGGAGGAATTATTTAAGGAGATTTTTTTAATAATTTGATGTTAATAAATTTTTGTCATGTACTTAAGAAACTATTTATAATAAAGACCTGTCAGGTTTTTAATCCCGATAACTATCGGGGCTGACAGGTCTAAATAGGGAATTAAAATTCCGCATTCTGTGGTGTTCTTGGAAACGGAATAACGTCCCTAATATTACCCATACCCGTTGCAAACATAACCAAACGTTCGAAACCTAAGCCAAAACCCGCATGTACAGCAGTGCCAAACTTGCGTAAATCCAAATACCACCAAAGATCCTCTTCAGGAATATGGATGGCGGCCATACGTTTTTTTAAGACATCCAAACGCTCTTCACGTTGTGCACCACCCACAATTTCGCCAATGCCTGGGAATAAAATATCCATGGCACGAACGGTTTTTCCATCGTCATTCAAACGCATGTAAAAGGCTTTGATGTTGGCTGGATAATCAAATAGGATAACAGGGCATTTAAAGTGTTTTTCAACAAGAAAACGCTCATGTTCACTTTGTAAATCGGTACCCCATTCGTTAATGATATATTTGAATTTCTTTTTCTTGTTCGGGGTGCTATCACGCAATATATCTATAGCTTCGGTATAACTTACGCGTTTAAAATGATTGTCGGTTACAAAGTTTAATTTTTCAATTAAACCCATATCGTTGCGTTCATTTTGGGGTTTTGTTTTGTCTTCGTCCTTTAATCGGGAATCCAAAAATTCCAAATCTTCACGATTATTTTTAAGAATATATTTTAAAACAAATTTCATAAAATCCTCTGCTAAATCCATATTACCGGCCAAATCCATAAAAGCAACTTCCGGCTCAATCATCCAAAATTCTGCCAAATGGCGCGAGGTATTTGAGTTTTCGGCTCTAAAAGTAGGGCCGAATGTATATACTTTTCCTAACGACATGGCATACGTTTCAGCTTCTAATTGACCAGAAACAGTCAGATTGGTTTCTTTACCAAAAAAATCTTTAGAATAATCGACGTTACCTTCTTCATTTAAAGGCGGTTTTTTAGCATCCAAGTTGGTCACTCTAAACATTTCACCTGCACCTTCGGCATCACTTCCTGTAATGATGGGTGTGTGTACATAATAAAATCCGTTGTCATTAAAATATTTATGGATGGCGAAGGATAATGCGGAACGCAAGCGCATCACGGCACTAAACGTATTGGTCCGGGTGCGCAAGTGCGCATTTTCCCTTAAAAACTCAAAGGAATGCTTTTTAGGTTGAATGGGGTAGGTTTCTGGGTCTGAATCTCCTAAAATTTTAATTTCCTTAACTTGTATTTCCACCTTTTGCCCTTTGCCTTGGCTTTCGACCAATTCCCCTTTAATATGAACAGCAGCGCCTGTTGTAATACGTTTTAAAAGGGCTTCGTTAAAGGCTTCAAAATTTACTACGCATTGAATGTTGTTTAAAGTGGAACCGTCATTTAAGGCAACAAAACGATTGGCTCTAAAGGTTCTAACCCATCCTTTAATTTCTACTTCAGGGATGATGATTTCTTGCGTTAATAATTCTGAAACAGTGCGTGTCTTCATAAATGCTGATTTATAATGTAAATATATCAAATTCTGAATTCAGAATTCTGGATTGGTTTCGTCTTCTTCTGGAATAATATTAATGGTAGGTTCTCTTAAAACTTCTTTATTGGCGATGCTACGTTCTAAAGATAATAGTAGCGAGGGTAGCAATAAAAGGTTTGAAAGCATGGCGAATAACAAGGTTATTGAAACCAAAGCTCCTAGTGCCACGGTGCCGCCAAAGCTGGAAATGGTAAATACCGAAAACCCAAAGAACAATACAATGGACGTGTAAAACATACTGACCCCCGTTTCGCGTAAAGCACCATATACCGATACTTTAATTTTCCAGTTATTGGCTTGAAGCTCTTGCCTGTATTTTGCTAAAAAGTGAATGGTATCATCCACCGAAATACCAAATGCAATACTAAACACCAAAATGGTTGATGGTTTAATGGGAACCCCCAAATAGCCCATTAACCCTGCGGTAACCAAAAGCGGAATAAGATTAGGTATTAGCGAAATGATGATCATACGCGCAGACCTAAACATGTATGCCATAAAAAGCGCTATTAAAAAGATGGCAAGCGATAAGGAAATAGCCAGGTTTTTAACCAAATATTTGGTGCCTTTTTGAAATACAAAGGCTTTTCCCGTTATGGTTACGTTGTATTGTTCTTTCGGGAAAAGTTTGTCTATTTTGGTTTGGAGGTTTTCTTCGATGCGTTCCATTTTATCGGTGCCTACATCTTTCATAAACGTTGTGATGCGAGCGTATTGACCGGTACTGTCCACAAAATTTTTAAGCAAATCGACGCTCGATGTCGAGTTTTTTGCATACGATAGTATGAAACTGTTTTCTTGTGAAGTAGGCAATTGATAAAATTTGGTGTTTCCGTTATAATAGGCTTGTTTGGAATATTTAACTAAATCGACTACCGAAATGGGTTTCGATAATTCGGGGATTTCCACAATTAATTCTTGCAATTCGTCCATACGCTTTAAGGTAGAAAGTTTCATAACCCCTTGTTTTCGTTTGGTGTCAATCATAAATTCCAGTGGCATGATGCCATTAAACTCTTTTTCAAAAAAAAGGATATCTTCAAAAAACTCGGTTTTTTTGGGCATGTCCTCAATTAAACTGCCCGTAATTCTAATTTGATAAATACCAATGATGCTCACTAACAATAATAGCAAGGCGACGGAATAAATGGCGATGCGCTGATGCTTAACCATGCGTTCCATCCAAGTTACAAACCCACCTATCCAACGTTTATTAAGATGCTCTAAATGCCGGTCTTTTGGGTAAGGCAAAAAGCTGTAAAGAATTGGGATGATAAGCAAGCACAAAATAAAAATGGCCAATATGCTTAAAGAAGCTACAATGCCAAACTCTTTTAGCAACGTACTTTCTGTAAGGATAAAAGTGGCAAAACCCGAAGCGGTGGTAATGTTGGTCATTAAAGTGGCATTGCCAATTTTTGTAATAACGCGCTGTAACGATTTTACTTTATTGCCATGTAATTTTACTTCGTGTTGGTACTTGTTAATTAAAAAGATGCAGTTTGGAATACCAATAACGATAATCAAGGGGGGGATAAGCGCCGTTAAAACCGTTATTTCGTAGTTCAATGCTCCCAAAATCCCTAAGGTCCACATGACCCCAATGGAAACCACCACAAGCGAAATGAGTGTGGCCCTAAACGACCTGAAAAAGAAAAAGAATATAATTGAAGTGACCAACAAAGCCGCTAGTACGAACCAAACAATTTCATCAACTATTAATTGGGCGTTCAGTGTTCTAACATAAGGCATGCCCGAAATGTGGACTTTTAAATTGGAAGTCTCTTCAAAGGCCTTCACTTTTGGTTCCAACACATTGATTATAAAATCTTTCCTCGCGGAAGTATTAACAATGCCCTTATCAAGATAAATAATGGTTCGTATCGTTTTTGTTTTTTTGTTGAACAAAAAATTATCGTAAAACGGATATTGGTTAAAAAGTTCGTCTTCAAGCTCATTTATTTGTGCCAAGGAAGCTATAGAGTCCTTAATAAACGGTTTTAGCGTGAACTTTTGCTGCAGCGTATCTTTTACAAGTTTTTGAAGGTCCTTAACAGATATAACTGTTTCAACTTCATCGTATTTTTTAAAACTATCCGAAAGTTTGTTCCAAGCATTCAGTTTATCAACCGATAACAGACTGCTGTCCTTTACGCCAATAACAATGAGGTTGCCTTCTTCGCCAAAGGTTTTTAAAAAGTTGTTATAAATTATATTTACTTCATGGTCGTCTGGTAAAAGATTCGCTTCCGTGTAGGTAAAACGCATGTTTTTCCATTGCGTACCAAATAAAACGGTAATGATTAGAATACTGATAAGTATACCAATTTTATTACGTAAAATCAATCCAGCGATAACGTCCCAAAAATCTTTGGTAAAAAGTTTTAACATGCCTTAAATAAAAGTTGGGCAAAGGTAGAAAAAAGGAGGGTATTACCTCATAAAGAGACGTTAAATGTAAACTTAAACGCAACATTATCACCAAATTCCGGCAAGTGGTAAGCACCATAGCGATATGTAAAGCTTAAACCAAAACCAAAGAGTAGCTTATTAATTTCGAAGCCAGATTCTGTATAGCCTTTTTTTAACGAGCCAAAAGTTATATTTAGGTGTCGTTCGGGGTTTTTAATATCGCCAATGGCATAACGGGTAATCAATACAAGTTGGGGTTTATAGCGTTTGGAAATGTTGAAGGGTTTTATGAAGTGCTTAAATTGAAATGTGGTGAATTTATCAGAAAAGAATTCATTGAAAAACATGGTTTCAAAACTGTTGATTCCTGCAACCGAAAACCGTTGCATAATGGTTTCTTTGTTAATGTTATTGGGGTAGGCATGGTACAAATGCGTTAAGGGAACGTCTCCATTTGCAATACCCCCTACCAAGGTTATTTCAGAAATGTTTTTATTTTTGTGAAAAATTTGATGAATGGTCCTAAAGTCCACTTTTGAAAAACTTAAATCGCTTTTAAAAACATCGGCAAAGCTTTTGGTGTATTGAAGGGTAATTATCGGGTATTCATTTTTCTTTTTCTGGATCTCATTTTCAGGAACTTCCGAACTTTTAAAAGGATTCCATTGCATGGCGAATTTAGCGGTACTCAAATCGAAAGCATTAAGGATGCCTTGATTGGTTACATAACCATAGCTATAAGTGGGTTCAATGGCACTTACGGCAAATTCAGATTGTACGGCTAAACCAGAAGCTATTTCATGTTCAAAAGCAATGGATTTTGTAATGTGTTTATGGAACAGATCAATGTTTAACAACCTCGGTTCAAAAAACTGAAAAAATCGCTTGTCGGTTAAAAACTTGGTGCTGCCGGTTTCCTGTAAATCGTCCGTATATGAAAAGGTTATCCAGGTGTCGCTTTTTTCAGCTAACCGAAAACTACCGCCTACACTGTATTTAAAACGATGGTCCCTAAACCCGTAAACCCCGTAGCTGTTTATGCGAACTTTTTCAGAAAAATCTTCATTGGTAATGCCGCCAATTCCGGTTCTAACTCCTTCGTATTGATTGTATTTTATCAGGTATCTTAAATCGAAATTAAAGTATTTGGTTGGAATAAACCCGTTACCAAGTGCTTTTACAAATTCCTTTTTTTTTATGGAATCCTGTTCGGGTTCTAGCGGAGTTTCTAAAATGGATTGGGTATGGGCTATGGTAGCACTTAAAAAACATACAAGAAGAATACCATATCTAAACATGTGCAGAACTAAAGCTAAAGGGTTATAAAAAAAGCGTCCCGATTGTTATCGGGATTAGTCGCTTTAAAATTATACAGTCATGATTTCCTTTTCTTTAACATCGAATAGATCATCAATTTTCTTAACGTATTTATCAGTCAATTGTTGCACATCAACTTCGGCATTCTTTATTAGGTCTTCAGAAACGTCCTCTAATTTTTTAATGTCGTTATTGGCATCTTTCCTTGCAGATCTTACGCCAATTTTAGCGTCTTCAGCTTCAGCTTTCGCTTGTTTTGCCAAATCACGACGACGTTCTTCAGTAAGTGGTGGCACATTTATAATAATGGTGTCGCCGTTGTTCATGGGATTAAAACCTAGGTTTGCAATTTGAATGCCTTTTTCAATTTCCTGGATCATTTTCTTTTCCCAAGGTTGAACTGTAATGGTTCGTCCATCGGGCGTATTCACATTGGCCACTTGGTTTAAAGGTGTTTGTGCACCGTAATAGTTTACCATAACACTACCAAGCATGGCAGGACTGGCTTTACCGGCGCGAATATTAACAAATTGTTTTTCCAGATGCTTAATGGCACTGTCCATAGCTTCCTTCGTGGTGTCTAATATAAATTGTATGTCTTCGTTCATGGTATTAAACTTTTTTGTCGATCCAATTCTCAAATATTAAGCCAAAATTTAGATATTGACTTCAGTACCCACTTTTTCACCGGAAACTACTTTCAGTAAGTTTCCTTTTTTGTTCATATCGAACACAATGATGGGAAGTTGGTTTTCCTGACTTAGGGTAAATGCCGTGGTATCCATGACTTTCAACCCTTTTCGTAATACATCCTCAAAAGATATGAAATTAAATTTAACCGCTTTGGCATCTTTTTCCGGATCTGCATTGTAAATTCCGTCCACACGTGTTCCTTTTAAAATAACATCGGCTTCAATTTCTATGGCACGTAAAACGGCCGCAGAATCTGTAGTAAAATAAGGGTTTCCAGTACCGCCGCCAAAAATAACCACGCGCCCTTTTTCTAAATGGCGCATCGCTTTACGGCGAATAAAAGGCTCAGCAACCTGATTTATATGAACGGCAGATTGTAAACGGGTTGGCAATCCAGCATCTTCCAAGGCACTTTGCAACGCTAATCCGTTTATTACGGTGGCTAGCATGCCCATATGATCGCCTTGTACACGATCCATACCGTTGCTAGCACCTGCAACACCTCTAAAAATATTCCCGCCGCCAATAACTATGGCAACTTCCACGCCTAAACTGGTAATGGCTTTAATATCTTGGGCATATTCAGATAAACGTTCTGGATCTATACCATATTGGCGATTTCCCATTAGGGCTTCACCAGATAATTTTAGGAGTATTCTTTTGTATTTCATTCTTTAAAGCTGGGTTTTTTCGCTTTCGCGGAAAATAAAGTTGTGCAAATATAAACAATATAATAAATTGCTTAAGCGGATTTTTTGCATAAAAAAACCACTATCCTTTAAAAGGTAGTGGTTTGTTTATGAGGTTTTGCGATGAGTAAGATTAATCAAACTGGGCATTTACTTTTGAGGATATAGATTTTAAGTACGCAAAATCTGGAGAAATATCATAGTTGCAAGGTATGGTAATACCGTTTAAATCCTTCATTTGGGCAACACCTTCCCAGTATATTTCTCCAAAAGACCCAATTTTCGCTTGGTTAAACACTTTTTTATTTAAAATACTTTTCATGTACTTTTGTTCTGGATTCAATACTTGTTGTAAATCAAGTATTTTTTGTTCTCCATTTTCAAAAAAGCATAAAATTTTAAATGGCTCTTGAATGTATATGTTTATTATTTTATTCATTTTAAAGGTTCTATTTTGTGAAATTCTTTAGAATTCCACATTTCCAATAATTCTTCCTTATGTATTTCTGCCCGAGCTTTAACAAGTTTTAATTTGCTAATGGTTAAATCTCCATCTAAAATTGCGCCGTTACTAATTCTTATATTTGCTTCAAATTCGCCATATTTAACTTTAAAATGAGGTGGATTATGGTCATTGAAGAACATTTAAACTATTATTCCGTAAAACCTACTTATTTCATGTGATTATATTGCTTGTTTTTTAACGGTCACATGGTTCTTCCATCTAATAATACCAATGGATATCGAGAGTTCGTTGTGGAAGTTTCAGGCATATACAAAGTTATTAAAAATTGTGTTACTAAATTTTTTTTGCATAAAAAAACCACTACGGTTTCAAAGAGTAGTGGTTTTGATATGTGGGATTCCTTCCCGATAGCTATCGGGATTCGCAGGAATTGGTTATCCTAAAGTAACACGTTTAAATCCTGTAATGGCAACATCTCCGTAAGATGCAACATATTTGGCAACGTTTATTTTATCGTCTTTAATAAAATTTTGATCCAATAAACACTGTTCTTGGTCTAAAGTCGTATTATCTGAAATAAAACGCTCTATTTTACCTGGTAAAATACGATCCCAAATTTGTTCTGGTTTGCCTTCTGCTTTTAATTCGGCCTTTGCAGTTTCTTCCGCTTTAGCCAACACTTCTGGTGTTAATTGAGCCATAGAAATGTATTGAGGTACATTTTTAAGTGTTTTTCCTAAACGAGCAAATTCTTCATTGTCTTTTTCAATCACAGCAATTCTTGCTTCCAATTCTGACGCAATATAAGCAGGATCGAAATCTTTATAAGATAATGTAGTGGCGCCCATAGAAGCTACTTGCATAGCCACATCTTTAGATAAAGTTTCTGCATTTTTTACGTTTGCAGATAACCCAACTAAAGCAGCAATTTTATTTATGTGAACGTAAGAACCAACATAAGGTGCTTCCAATTTTTCAAAAGCATTGATTTCCAATTTTTCACCAATAACACCGGTTTGCTCAATTAATTTTTCAGCAACAGTCATCCCACCAAAATCGGCAGCCAAAAGTTCTTCTTTGGTGTTATAGTTAAAAGCTAAATCGGCAAATTGGTTTGCCAATGCAATAAAGTTTTCGTTTTTACCAACAAAGTCGGTTTCGCAACCTAAAACAATTGCAACACCTACGGTATTATCGGCATTTACTTTTGCAATGGCAGCACCTTCAGAAGACTCACGGTCTGCTCTGTTAGCTGCTACTTTTTGGCCTTTTTTACGTAAAACGTCAATAGCCTTGTCAAAATCTCCTTCGGCTTCAACCAAAGCTTTTTTACAATCCATCATGCCTGCACCAGTTGCTTGTCTTAATTTATTAACCTCTGCTGCTGTAATTTTTACTGTAGATTCCATATATTTTTAAATTTAAAAAAGTCGTTCAATAAATTCTGTAAAGAAAATAATTAAACGACTTTATTTGTATTATATAATTGTTAATTATTCTTCTTCGTCGGCTACAACTTTTTTAGATGCACGTTTTTTAGTTGGTGCAACTTTTTGGTCGTCATCCTCTTGGTCTGTATCTTTATCTGATTTTCTTTCAGCTAAACCATCAGCAATAGCTGCTGTAACATACGATAACACTTTATCGATAGATTTGGAAGCATCATCATTTGCAGGGATTACATAATCAACTTGACGTGGATCGGAGTTGGTATCAACCATGGCAAAAATTGGAATGTTTAATTTTTGAGCTTCTTTAATAGCGATGTGCTCACGTTTAATATCCACCACAAATAAGGCGCCTGGTAAACGTGTCATATCTACAATAGATCCTAAGTTTTTTTCCAACTTAGCTCTTAAACGATCTACTTGTAAACGTTCTTTTTTAGAAAGGGTCATGAAGGTGCCGTCTTTTTTCATTCTATCAATAGAAGCCATTTTTTTAACCGCTTTTCTAATAGTAACAAAGTTAGTTAGCATACCACCTGGCCATCTTTCTGTAATGAAAGGCATGTTGATAGCGGCCGATTTTTCAGCGACGATATCTTTTGCTTGTTTTTTTGTTGCAACGAATAAAATCTTGCGACCTGATGCTGCAATTTTAGCTAGTGCTGCACCTGCTTCATCAATTTTTGCCGCTGTTTTATAAAGGTTGATAATATGGATGCCGTTGCGCTCCATATATACGTAAGGGGCCATGTTTGGATCCCACTTACGTGTAAGGTGACCGAAGTGTACACCTGCTTCAAGTAATTCTTTTACTTCTACTGCCATTTTGTAATAGTTTACGTTCTGTTGATTAGCAATGTTCCATTTGGCTTTTAGCTTTTAGCTTTTGGCTCTTGGCTTCATTTAGATGCTTAACTAAATCCTCACTTTTGGGTGATGGACAACAATAACTGGTTTAAATTTTTTTTGTTTTCAACAAGATAGAGATAACTGATAAATAGATACCCAATCAAGTTGACGATGGTATTAACGTTTAGAGAACTGGAATTTTTTACGCGCTTTTTTCTGACCGAATTTTTTACGCTCCACCATTCTTGGATCTCTTGTTAATAAGCCTTCTGGTTTAAGTGTTAATCTGTTTTCTGCATCCAGTTCGCACATTGCGCGAGAGATGGCTAAACGAACAGCTTCTGCTTGACCAGTAATACCGCCACCTAATACACTTACTTTAATATCAAAGTTACCTTCATTATTAGTCAAGGCCAATGGTTGGTTTACTTTGTATTGCAACGTAGATGTAGTAAAGTAAGCGTTCAATTCTTTTTTGTTTACTGTGATATTTCCGCTTCCTTGAGCAACATATACACGAGCAACCGCCGTTTTTCTGCGGCCAATTTTGTGAATTACTTCCATTACTTGAATTCGTTTAAGTTAATTGCTTTTGGTTTTTGTGCAGCATGTGTGTGCGCAGTTCCAACAACAACATTTAAATTACGGAATAAATCGGCACCTAATTTGTTTTTAGGCAACATTCCTTTTACTGATTTTTCTACTACTCTTGCAGGATCTTTTCCAAACAATTCGGTAGCAGTTAAACTTCTTTGACCACCTGGATACCCTGTGTGACGAATGTACGTTTTATCGTTCCACTTGTTTCCGGTTAAGTTGATTTTTTCTGAGTTGATAACAATTACGTTATCGCCGCAATCAACGTGTGGTGTGAAGCTAGGTTTGTGTTTGCCTCTTAAAAGTTTTGCAACTTTTGAAGCTAAACGACCCAAAGATTGACCTTCAGCGTCCACTAAAACCCACTGCTTATCTACAGTAGCTTTATTGGCTGAAATGGTTTTGTAGCTTAATGTGTCCACGTTATTAATTATTTTTTATTAAACATTCCTCTCTCAAAAAGAGTTTGCAAATGTACGATAATCTGATTGATTACCAAACAGTAAACAAGAAATTTTATTTACCAGATATTAGGTTAGGAATCGGGATGTTTAATATTTGGATTTGATCAATTAAATGAAGGCTTTCATTATTTTGAAAATGATTCGTTTTCCTTGACCCTAAATTTCACAATACGGGTAATCAAGTCGATAGGTAGCGGTGCATTTATTGGAAATTGAACAGAGCCTTTACCTTGTTTATACACACTTAATTCCTTGGCAAAAACTTCATGCCCTGTTGGAGTGGCATAAAAACCGATATGTTTTGCATAACCTGCAAAATAAACCAATGGTTTTTTATGTGTTTTATACGCGGGCATTCCATACGAAATGGTTTCAATAGCTTCAGGCGCATTCTCTGTAATAATTTTTCGGATGGCGCTGAGTTTTTCTTGAACTTCCATTGGAAAGGTGCTTATATAAGCATCAACTGTTTTGAGTTCTGTTTTCATTTGATGTTTTTTATAAAAATATAAATTTTTTGGTTTGGGTTGTCCTCTGAAAGGGCTTCTGGATGTTTTTTTAATAGGTGTGCGAAATACGTCTTGTACACCCCTATGAGCTTCGCTCGGTACCTTCAAAACAAAATATATTTTGTTTCTCGCTAATCCTCAAGGGGATAATCTAACGGCATATCTTTGCGCTCGTCTACCTGGATGGACTTTTTTGCTTTGATTGATATTTAATCTTTATTGTTTTTGGTTACTGTTTTTTGATGTATATGAAAAGCTGCTGGGTTTGGATTGTCCCCTCGAGGGGACTTTAGGGGTGTTTTTAATGCGCCTCCAACCAATCATTCCCAACGCCCAAATCAACATCTAAAGGCACTTCCATTTTATAAGCATGTTCCATTTCGGTTTTTACCAATGTTTTTATGGTTTCCAGTTCGGGTTTATACACATCAAAAACCAACTCATCATGTACTTGCAAGAGCATTTTGGTTTTAAAACTGCCGGATTGAAGTTTCTCATAAATTCTAATCATGGCAATTTTGATAATATCGGCAGCACTTCCCTGAATAGGGGCATTTACGGCATTACGTTCGGCAGCCCCCCGAACCACGGCGTTTCTGGAATTGATGTCGTTTAAATAACGGCGTCTGCCCAAAACGGTTTGCACATAACCGTTTTCGCGTGCAAAATCGATTTGTTCGCCTATATATTTTCTTAATTTCGGATAGGTTTCATAATAGGTATCAATCAATTCTTTGGATTCGCTTCTGCTTAAATCGGTTTGATTGCTCAATCCAAAAGCGGAAACACCATAAATAATACCAAAATTGACCGTTTTCGCATTGCTTCGTTGTTCACGGGTCACTTCATTTAAAGGCACATTAAAAACTTTGGAAGCGGTGGAAGCATGAATATCCTCCCCGTTTTTAAAAGCCGAAATCATGGTTTCCTCTTTACTTAAAGCGGCGATGATGCGGAGTTCTATTTGCGAATAATCGGCAGCTAACAACACATAATCTTCGCTTCGCGGAATAAATGCTTTTCGAACCTGACGACCACGTTCGGTACGGATGGGTATATTTTGGAGGTTCGGATTGTTGCTTGAAAGTCGCCCCGTAGCAGCAACCGTTTGCATGTAATCGGTGTGCACACGTCCCGTTGATGGTTCCACTTGCGTTGGCAACGCATCTACATAGGTGCTTTTAAGTTTTGCGAATCCGCGATAATCCAAAATATGCTGGATAATGGCGTGGTCTTTTGCCAGATAACTTAAAATATCTTCGCCTGTGGCATATTGCCCGGTTTTGGTCTTTTTAGGTTTATCAACCAGTTTTAATTTATCAAACAGAATATCGCCCAATTGTTTTGGAGATGCAATGTTAAATTCCTCGCCAGCTTCGGCATATATCTTGGTTTCTAAACTTTTAATATCGTTATCAAGTGCTTCCGATAAGGAATTCAAGAATTTTTCATTCAAATTAATACCTTCCAATTCCATGGCAGCCAACACGCGAAGCAGCGGAACTTCTATATCATCAAACAGTTTTTTGGTATTGGCTTCACCCAATTCTTTTTCAAAATGTTCTTTAAGTTGAATGGTTATATCCGCATCTTCAACCGCATATTCGGTCTGTTTTTCCAGCGGAACATCGCGCATGGTCAATTGGTTTTTGCCTTTCTTTCCAATTAATTCTTCAATTGAAATGGGTGTATAGTTCAAATACGTTTCTGCCAACACATCCATGTTGTGGCGCATATCAGGATTTATAAGGTAATGGGCCAACATGGTATCGAACAGTTTTCCTTTAACTTCAATGTTATATTTGGCTAAAACCTTGATATCATATTTTAAATTCTGACCGATTTTTTGAATCTGTTCACTTTCAAAAAACGGACGTAATTGCTCAATAAGTTCCTGCGCTTCATTCCTGTTTTCCGGAAACGGTACATAAAAGCCTTTGCCCACTTCCCAAGAAAAAGCAATACCGACCAATTCGGCAGTTATGGGGTTCAGTCCTGTAGTTTCTGTATCAAAACAAACGGAGGTTTGGTTCATTAAATTTTTAATGAAGAGTTTGGTCGCCATGCCAGAAGCCACACTTTGATAGAAATGCGACGTGGTTTCGGCTGTTTTCCTAGTGTGTTGGGAAACAGTTTCAGTTTTTGTTGAAGTAGCAATATCGCCTCCAAACAACGAAAATTGTCCAGCGCCCGCCGAAGCAGTTTCTTTCCCCTTTTGTCCTTCGGACATTTTTCCCGAAGGGGAAACAGTTGCGTTTTCAGTTGGAACTGAAGTAACCTCAACAGAAAATGTTTTTTCAAAGTTTGCAAGCAATTGTCGGAATTCCAATTCCTGAAAAATTTCGGTCACTTTTACAAAATCGGGTTGGTCCAGTTCAAAATCCTTCGCATGGAAAACAACAGGAACATCCAACATAATGGTCGCCAGTTTTTTTGAAAGCACCCCCAGTTCTTTATTGGCTTCAATGTTTTCTTTCATTTTGCCCTTTAATTCGTGGGTGTTATCCAACAGATTTTCCATGCTTCCGTATTGGGCTAACAGTTTTTTGGCGGTTTTTTCGCCAACTCCAGGAAGTCCGGGAATGTTATCACTAGAATCGCCCATCATTCCCAAAAAGTCTATGACCTGTAACGGATTTTCAACCTCAAATTTCTTTTTAACCTCAGGAATGCCCCAAGTTTCATAACCCCCGCCAAAAACCGGGCGGTACATAAAAATATTTTCAGAAACCAATTGCGCAAAATCTTTATCGGGTGTTACCATAAAGGTTTTATAACCCTCTTTTTCGGCTTGTTTTGACAGCGTTCCTATCACATCATCGGCTTCATAACCCTCCTTTACCATGATGGGAATATGCATGGCTTTTAATATATCGTGAATATAAGGAACGGCAATTTTTATAGCTTCGGGCGTTTCATCTCTATTGGCTTTGTAAGCTTCAAACATTTCAACACGGTCGGTACTTCCGCCTTTATCAAAACACACCGCTAAATGGTCAGGGCGTTCGCGCTTAATAACGTCTAAAAGCGAATTCATAAAGCCCATAATGGCAGAAGTATCGGTGCCTTTGGAATTAATCCTCGGGTTCTTTATAAAGGCATAATAGCCACGGAAAATCAATGCATAAGCATCTACTAAGAAAAGGCGTTTTTGATCGGACATGTTGTTTGTTTTAAAGTGAAATGGTCAAGTCAAATGGAACGCAATCGAAAGTTTTTTTACAGTTTGGTTGCTATAAATTAGTTTTTGACTGCGCTCGAACGGACAGGAGAACCAAAACTACGAAAACTATTTTTGATTTACGTTTTACAAATTCAGAATTCAGAATTATGAATGTGTGTGTCCAAACTTGAAACTCGAAACCTTGAACCTTGAATTTTTAACCTTGAATTTTGAATGAAACGTTTAACAATTTCATAAGAAAATCAAAATGTGAAATGAGTAACTTTACAAACTAATTTGAATTTTATGCTTCGTTGGATTATTTTCCTCATCCTTTTTGCCATCATCGATTTATATGCATTTCAAGCATTTAAAACAGTTTCCAAAAACAATTGGTTCCATATACCATATTGGGTTATCTCCATAGTAGTGGTCGGTAATTTTATTTTTAATTATTACGGGTTTAATAGAAGGGACGGATTTTCGCATGCCCATGCGTATGCATTTGGGTTTCTTGTAGCGATTTTGCTCCCAAAAATAGTGCTTTTAATAGGCATGTTTGCCGAAGATGTATTTAGAGTGCCACAAGCTATTTACCGTTATTTTACCGAAGGGGACTCTGCTAAAGGAAATTATTTCCCATCACGCAGGCAGTTTGTTAGCCAAATAGCCTTGGGTATAGCGGCTATTCCATTAGCCTCCGTAATTTATGGTATTTATAAAGGAAAATACAATTATAAAGTTTTAAAATACACCTTGAATTTTGAAGATTTGCCCGCAGCTTTTGATGGGTATAAAATTACCCAAATCAGTGATATCCATTCCGGGAGTTTTGATAATATGGATAAGGTAAATTATGCGATAGATTTAGTAAACGACCAACAAAGCGATGTGATCTTGTTTACCGGCGATATGGTAAACAATAAATCAGATGAGCTTTTGCCGTATATGAACGTTTTCAATAAATTAAAAGCGAAGGATGGATTGTTTTCTATATTAGGGAACCATGATTATGGTGATTATGTTACTTGGGAATCTGAAGAAGCCAAACACCAAAATTTGGAGGATTTAAAAACGCTTCAAAAAGAATTGGGGTTTGATTTGCTGTTGAACGAAAGTAGATTTTTGGAAAGAAACGGCGAACGCATAGCTTTGGTAGGTGTAGAAAATTGGGGCATAGGCGGCTTTAAACAGGCGGGCGATTTAAAAAAAGCATCCCAAAATATTAACGAAAACGATTTTAAAATTTTAATGAGCCACGACCCAACCCATTGGGAAAAAGTAGTGATTAACGATCCTTACAGGTATCATTTAACATTAAGCGGGCATACCCACGGCATGCAATTCGGTATTGAAATACCCGGTTGGTTTAAATGGAGCCCCATTAAATGGCGTTATAAATATTGGGCAGGTATTTATAAAGAAATGGACCAATATATTAATGTAAATAGAGGCTTTGGGTATTTAGCATTCCCCGGGCGCGTGGGGATATGGCCAGAAATAACCGTTATTGAGCTTAAAAAAGGAACGAGTATGACTTAATGGTTTCTGTTTTTATATAGAAACCAATGGCTTGTTTTTATGCGTATGCATTATAAACACTGCATTTATTGATATTTTAGAAAAATTGCGTAGGTTTGTATAAGTACATTTGACTAATAAACAAAAAAGTATGTCAAAATTTGGGGAACTTATTGATGTGGAAATTCCTGTTTTGTTAGATTTTTTTACAGAATGGAATGATGATTCTACAGCCATGCATGCTGTTCTAAGAGATGTAGCTGCTGCACTTGGCGATAAGGCTAAAGTCATTAAAATCGATGTTGAAAAAAATGAAGAGCTAGCCGAAGCATTACGCGTAAAAGCATTGCCCACTTTGATTATCTACAAAGATGGCGAAATGAAATGGCGCCAAAGCGGGGAGCAAGATGCCAATACGCTTATTAGTATCATCCAAAAATATGTCTAATATTCCTGCGAAGGCAGGAATCTCATAAATTTTAACTAGAATTTTCAACTTTTTTCTACGTTTAATACCACCATTTCATCTTATTTCTAAAGAAGGGAATAAATCTTTTTCAACTTATTGATTCAAAAGCAAATCCTTTTTCACTAAAATATTCCAATACTTTAGGCAAAGCAAATTGCATGTTTTTTGAAGCTTTGATGCTGTCATGAAACACTACAATACTTCCGCTTGTGGCTTTTGAAGTCACATTTTTTAAACAGGTTTCTTTTGATGTTTCTTGTTCCCAATCAAACGATAGCACATCCCACATGATTATTTTGTAGCCCAGTTCAATAAGTTTTTTTCCTTGTTTGGGGGTTATTTGTCCGTAGGGAGGACGGAAGAGATTGATGATTGACGAATTACGATTAACGATTAACGATTTTTGATTAACGAATTTTGATTTTGGAATTTGAATTTTGAAAACGTTTTCACATGATTGGATATTAGCCAAATAATCTTTTGCTTTTGTTTTCCAACCTTTAATATGGTTTTGGGTGTGGTTGCCAACGGCATGCCCTTCCTCTAAAATATTTTGGAAAATATCGGGATGTTTTTCCACATTGTTTCCAATACAAAAAAAAGTTGCTTTTGCGTTGTATGTTTTTAAGACATTTAATGTCCAATGGGTGATTTCTGGCGTTGGGCCATCATCAAACGTAAGATAGATCACTTTTTCCTTGGTCTCAATGTCCCAAATGTAATTTGCGAACATCTTCTTTACAGCCAAGGGTGTTTTTACAGGTGTTAAGGTCATGCCTTACTCGGTTGTTATATCTGTACTATCTTGAACAGGGATATCTACATCCCGTTTTTTGCTAGGTTTGTCTTCTTCCCCATTGTCTCCATAAAAATGCTTGAACAATTTTAAATACGAATTGAACACATCGCCTTCTTTTTCAGCAAAATTGATATCGTATTTTACCAAAACATCCACCAATCCTTTGTAGCGTTGTATGTCGGTATAGATTTCTTCAAACAAACGCTCTTGGTCGCTGGGTTTTAAACTGCTGTAATAGGTTAAATTTTCCTGGTATTTTTTGGCGACGTCTTTATATAGTTTTTGGGCTTTTTCCTTGTTTCCAACTTCATAGTAAGCACTGATGTAAGGTTCTAAAAGCGTATAATATCCAAAATACTCTACGGGCATGTTGGTCATGGCAATGTCTGCCACTTTTTCGGCTTTGTCCAATTTCTTTTCGGTAAGCAACTGTTCTATGAGTCGCGCCAAATTACCACGGTAGGTTATGGAATTTTTACGGGTTTCCGGATCGTGGTAAATGTTTGGACTGCCACTATTGCCCCAATCCCATTTTTTGACTTTTTCATACATTAACTCGCTATCAACACGTCCCATATCAAACGGGTTCGCTCTATCCACCGGTGTTTTTATAGGCACCAGTTTGTAGCACATGCCATCTAATTGCAGGTAGTCTTTCATCCAAATATAATCATCATCGCCAAAGCTTCCACCAGTGAAATAAATTGGTCGCTTCCATTCATTATTGGCAACAATATCCAACATTAAAAGTCTGTTTTTGTACAACGCACCGCCTTTAACATGAATCACAATGTCCGACACTATTTTATCGGCATCCTTGGGCTTCACGATGCCGGATTTTAAGGCATTTTCTTTATTTACGGGAATTCGTAAAAATTCAGTCGGCATATAACTGGCGTTTAAATCCTGACTTCTAACTTGCGAAATATCGATGCCTTTTTGTTCTAAAATATACTTGTACTTGGTTTTAGGATTATCACTCGCAATAAAGTCTAAAAACTGCTTTACATACAAGGTGTCCTTAATTACAGGTTCAATAATAATATAATCGTTAGTACCGTATTTGTATAAATCGTGTGTTAATTGCGAAGGAATCGGCTCACTTTCATAGGCTTTACGTTTCATTTGGTCGATATACCAATCCGTTTGAAACAAGCTCGTATTAACAACACGTACATCTGTTCTATAGCCTTCAATTTCTTGGGCGTACCAAAGTGCAAACGTATCGTTGTCACCAATAGTGAACAAAATGCCATTTTCGTCACAGGAATCCAAATACATCTTAGCCATCGCTCTGGCGGTGTATTTATCCGATCGATCGTGGTCATCCCAATTGTTTGCTACCATAATTAATGGAACAAATAGTGAAATAGTTATTATTGATAAAACCCTATTTTTATTAGACTTCAATATCTTTTGAATAATAAAAGTAATTACATCTATTGCAAGAACTATTATTGAAATTAAAAAAAGAAAGTATATTAAGTTATTTATTATAGACATGAAATATCTAAAATTATTATCAGGTAAATTGTTTAATAATAAATTCAATAGAAAACTTAAAATAACAAGAACACATGCAATAATTGCCTCATGCAGAAGAAATTTAAATTTATTTTTTATGTTATTAAGTAATCTATCAAATAACCCATAAACCCCGAAACCGATCCAAAGGGCAAAGACGTAAAAAGAACCCACTACCGAATAATCACGCTCGCGCGGTTCAAAAGGGCGCACATTGGTATAAAATTGAATGGCAACACCTGTAAAAAGGAAAAACACCAACAAGGTCCAGAACAGTTTTTTGTCTTTGTTAAACAAAAAGAAGAATCCTATCAACCCTAAAATAAACGGCAATAAATAATAGGTGTTTCTGCCTTTATTGTTTTTAACATCACTAGGCAAATTGTTTTGCGGATAGCCCAATAGTTTTTCATCCAAAGGTTTTATGCCCGTTATCCAATTCCCATGATTGTCATATCTTCCTTGAATGTCATCTTGCCTTCCCGAAAAATTCCACATAAAATAACGCCAGTACATATACCCCAATTGGTATTGGAACATATAGGTGATGTTATCCCATAAAGAGGGTTTTTCAACATCAATATAACTTTTGTATCGTTTTAAAAAGTTGTTATAATCTTCATAATCCACATGGCCTTTGGCAACATCACTTTTAAAATTGGCAACTGCATTTTGCAATTCTTTTTCCAGTTGGTACTCAGGTTTCAGTTTAAAATTCAAATACCCTGAAAAGGTCATGTAATTTTCGGCATGTTCTGCACTCCACATACGCGGTAAAATAGCGGCGTGCTCGTGGTTATAGTTTTGCTTCGCCTTTTTATAGTCGTTCACTATAACGTATTTGCCTTTAGCCTCGTCTTTTTCATATTTAGGTTTATCGTCCACATACGGATTTTTTTCATCCAAATAGGCATATTGGTCGGTAAACAAAGGGCCGTAAAACAAGTGTGTTTCCGGGTATTGCTCTAAATTATAATAGGCTAATAATTCCCTGGCACTGGAGGGGTTGTTTTCATTAATAACCACATTGGCATTGGCGCGAATGGGAAGCATCAACCAGGTAGAAAACCCAATGATGATAAAGGTTATGCACAAAATACCCGTATTAACATGCACCCAGCCTTTTTTGCGGGTGTAATGTATGCCATAGTAAATTACGGATACTAAAAGGATGCCCGCTATAATAGACCCCGAATTGAAAGGAAGCCCAATGGAATTGACAAAAAATATCTCAAAAACACTAAAAATATTAAGTATGTTGGGTGCCAACAATTTAAAAATGAACAATAAAATAGCCACCGAAACCACATTGGCAATGATGAAATTTTTAACGGTAACGGTTTTATAATTTTTAAAGTAATAAATAAGACCGATGGCAGGAATGGTCAATAAACCCATAAAATGCACACCAAAAGAAAGCCCAATAATAAACGAAATTAAAATTAGCCAACGGTTGCCCCTCGGTTTGTGCATGTCTTGTTCCCAGCGTAAACTTAACCAAAACATAGCAGCCATAATCAATGTGGCCATGGCATACACTTCGGTTTCAACGGCATTGAACCAAAAAGAATCGGTAAACGAGAACGCTAAGCTACCAACCACGCCACTACCTAAAATGGCCATCCCGTTTTCTTTAGTGATGTCTTTTTTAGTCGCAACCAGTTTTTTTAATAGTAAGGTAATGGTCCAAAACATAAACAGAATGGTAAAGGCACTCGAAACGGCGCTCATCATATTCATCATAAAACCAACTTGCGAAGGTTTTAGAGCAAACATAGCAAAAAACGCTCCAAGCATTTGAAATAAAGGCGCTCCAGGAGGGTGTCCTACCTGTAATTTTGCCGAAGTTAAAATATATTCGCCAGCATCCCAAAAACTAACGGTAGGCTCTACCGTTAGGCTATAAGTAATAAGTGCTATTAAAAAAGTAAACCATCCTAAAATGGTGTTCCATTTTTTAAAATTGAAATCGGTCATATTATATAATTGTAGTTATCTATGTAGTTTAAAATTCCAATCCCGATAGCTAACGGGACCAAGTTCCAAAACCCTGAACCCTGAACCTTTTAATCAGATGCGAATTTAACAATAAATATGGTATTCAGAATGTTTTTAAGTAAACGTTAAGTATTCGTAATTATTTTTCAAGAAAATGCTTGTGAAAATAAAACTTTGTGCTAAATTTGCACCCTCATTTACACATTGGCTTATGGTGTTCCCGATAGCTATCGGGACGGCAACACAAGCAAATGGAAATTAATTGAACAAAAGTTTAGAATTTTACTTTAATAAATTCGCCAGCATTGGCTTATGGTGTAACTGGCAACACGTCTGGTTTTGGTCCAGAAGAGTCTAGGTTCGAGCCCTAGTAAGCCAACATAATTGTAAAATCCTGATTCTATTTTGAGTCAGGATTTTTGTTTTTAGGGATAAAGCCCAAAGGGCGAGAAGTTTATCCCGATGGAATATCGGGGAGCCCTAGTAAGCCAACACAAATTGTAAATCCTGATTCTGAACTGAGTTAAGATTTTTTTATTGGTATCAAATAGAGTTAAAACTATGTACTTATTAGATTGGTTGTTGTTTTTCCAGTGGTAATATCATATAAATCAAAAAATCCTAAAGCAAAAACTTTAGGATTTTTTTGGTGGGCAATGAGGGATTCGAACCCCCGACCCTCTCGGTGTAAACGAGATGCTCTGAACCAACTGAGCTAATTGCCCGATATTTTTAAATAAAAGGATTTCGGAAAACCCTCACTATTCCTATGTAATTGGGATGCAAATATAAGTTAGATTTTCATTCTGCAAAAACTTTTTCAATAAAAAATTAAATTATTTCTGCTACCACAAAAGTGCTTCCGCCGATAAAAACAAAATCATTGGCATTGGCGTTATATAACGCATTATTATATGCTTCATTCACAGAACCATAAGCATCACCTTTCAATCCAAAATTACTTAAAAATCCTTTTAATTCTTTAGCATCCAACCCACGTGGAATATCTGGTTTACAGAAATAATAAGTCGCATTTTTAGGTAATAAATCTACTATCGAACCCAAATCCTTGTCATTTACCACACCAAAAACGATGTGCAACTTTTCAAATACTTCATTGGAGAGTTGTTTCATCACATAGGTTAAACCGTCTTTATTATGGCCCGTATCACACACTACTTTTGGGTTTAACTGCAAGGTTTGCCAACGCCCCATCAAGCCTGTGTTTTTAACGGCATGTAATAAACCGTTTTTAATGTTTTCCTTTGATATATTGAATCCTTTTTCCTGTAACTCCTTAACAGCTTGAAGTACGGTAATGATATTCTTTTTTTGATAAGCACCAGTTAAATCTGATGTATGGTTTTCTGTAAATTGTTGTTGGTCGGCAAACACAATCCTAGATTTGTTTTTTTCTGCTAAATCTTTAAAAATTGCCGTTGTTTCCTTTTGGGTTTCACCAATAACTACAGGGATATTCGGTTTTATGATCCCTCCTTTTTCAAAAGCAATCGCTTCCAGCGTATCACCAAGAAACTGTGTATGGTCTAACCCAATATTTGTAATAACCGATACTTCTGGTGTAATAATATTTGTAGAATCCAACCTGCCTCCCATGCCGACTTCAATAACCGCAATATCTACTTTCTTCTTTTTAAAATATTCGAAAGCCATTCCCACGGTCATTTCAAAAAAAGACAAGGAGTTTTGCTCAAAAAACAATTTGTTACGCTTTATAAAACCGTTGACAAACTGTTTGCCGACTTCCTTTCCGTTTATTTTAATACGCTCTCTAAAATCCTTTAAATGTGGCGAGGTATATAACCCAACTTTATAACCAGCTTCTTGTAGTATGGACGCTAACATGTGGCTTGTTGAACCTTTTCCGTTGGTTCCTGCTACATGTATGGTTTTGAAATGTTTTTCTGGGAAATTTAAGTGTTCTGCTAGTTTTATGGTATTTAACAAGTCTTTCCGAAATGCCGATTGACCCTGCCGTTGATACATGGGCAGTTGCGAAAACATCCAATCGAGTGTGTCTTGATATGGCATGGATTATTGACCTAATTGGAAGTTTACTTTTACAAAACCTATTTGTTTTGTCGGCGCATTGGGGTCTGGTGCCCATTTATGCGATAATGCTATTTTTTTTGCGGGCTCTAGCAAGCAAGCCGCTGTGTTTGTAGTACCTCTTACCCCTGGTTCTGCTTCTATAACGTTCCCATTTTTGTTTACAACAATTCTAATGATTACCATGCCAGATTCGTTACAATCCTGTTTAAGAGTTTGGTAATTAGCTTTCCCCCTTCCGTTAAGTCCGTAACCTACCCCACCACTACCTGTTCCTGGACCACCAAAATAACTAGGCGCATACGGATCGCCATCTAACTGCCCTTTATCCCCTGCTTTAGTATCGTTTCCTTCACCGCCTGTTGCTGTTCCCTCAGATTTGCTAACGCCACCAATTAAAGCATCCAGTTTTTTCTTTTTCTCATCAAGTTCACGCTTTTCCTTGGCAACTCTTTCGGTTTCAGCCTTAGCTTTGGCATCGGCAATGGCTTTGGCTTTATTTTCAGCTTCTTTTTGCTTTTTTATGGCTATTTCTTCAGCATTATCGGCTGTTAAAACTTCTTCTTTGTTTTCTGAAGCTTTGGTAGGTTCTGCTTTGGTTGGTTGTACTTCTGCTGGTTTGTTGATGTTTACAGGTTCTGATTTTATGGGCTTTAAAGGTTGAACAGTTCCTGAACCAAAATCGGTTGTCCCAAAATTTACCGCAACCCCGTATTCCTCTGGAGGATCCATGTAAGGAGCACCAACCACAAACAACAACAGCAATAATATAACAGTAATTAAAGCTGTTAATTTTGCTGAATTTCTTTCATGTGTGGTTTCGAAATACTTCATTTGGATTAATGATTTCGGTTCAAAATTGTTTATTGTGAGTTATTTTTTGGTTTTGTACCTTCTTTGCGGTTCTTAATGCAATAGCTATACCACAAAGGTTCACAAAAAATAAACAAAGTTACTGTTTCTGATACTAAAATTATTCAGGCTTTACAGCTAATATTACTTTAAATTTATTTCTATTGGCTATGTCCATCACCTTTACAACATTTTCAACGGGCACCGATTTTTCAGCCCTTAAAACAATGGTCGGTTTTTCTTCTGAAGAAAGCACTGCCAACAATTCATTTTCCAGAACACTTTCGCCCACACGTTTTTGGTCTATATAATAAGTTAAATCTGCTTTGATACTTACCGCTACAGATTTCTTGTTCTCGGTCTTTCCACTGGCTTTGGGCAATAAAATATCAATAGCGTTTGTAGAAACCAAGGTGGAAGCAATCATAAAAAATATAAGTAGTAAAAAGACAATATCTGTCATAGAAGACATATTGAATTCTGGCGAAACTTTATTTCTTCCTCTAATATTCATACTATGATGGTTCGTTTAAATGGTCCAGAAACTCCAATGAATTGGCTTCCATTTGATACACTACCTTATCGGTTTTTACTACCAAATGGTTGAATGCCATAAAAGCGACAATTCCAACAATTAATCCTGCTACGGTAGTGGTCATAGCGGTGTAAAGTCCGCTGGCCAAAACATCCATTTGTATGGTGCCTCCTGCGTTCGCCAATTCAAATATGGCCAATATCATGCCTATTACCGTACCAAGAAACCCTATCATGGGGCCTGCACCAGAAATAGTGGCCAACATACTTACGTTTTTTTCCAGTCCATAAATTTCCAACCTTCCTGCATTTTCTAGAGCTGTATTTATATCAGCAAGTGGTTTTCCAATTCTGGTTATGCCTTTCCCTATCAATCGGGATACAGGTGAATTTACTTGAGCACAAAGTATTTGGGCAGAATCAATTTTCCCATGGCTTACATGGTCTTTAATTTGATTCATAAAATTAACATCTACCTTCGATGCCGCTTTAATGGCGAATAACCTTTCAAAATAAATATAAATGGCTAAGACAAGCATTAAAAACAAGACACCAATTATAAGTTGTCCTGCCAGCCCACCGCTACTGATCAATTCAATTATTGAAAGTGTTTTTTCTACGGGCTCCACATTAGTAAGTGCCTCAGCGGTTTCTTGGGTAGTTTGCAATATTGTATTTAACATATAAATTATATTTCTTGAACTGTATAACGAGTGTTTTTGTGTTTAAGTATAGAAAATTTTTTTTTTGCTTAGATTCCCGTTTTATTCATTGTTTTTTATTTCAAAATAATAAATTGATGAATCTTCCCATTTTACGGGAATGGCAATTTGAATGGAAACCTCGAAGCAGCGCATCGAGGAGCTCTTTTTAATTAAAATAATGTTCTTGTTACCATAAATGCTGCCGACCCTACAAGAAAACCAATAGCGGCAAGCCATGAAATCTTTTTTAGGTACCAGAAAAAATCTATTTTTTCCATTCCCATGGCTACAACACCAGCCGCTGAACCAATAATTAACATACTACCGCCGGTACCTGCGGAAAATGCCACAAAATGCCAAAGCTCATTATCTATGGGTTCAGAAAACATCCCTAAACTGGCCGCCACTAATGGTACATTATCTATAACCGCAGAACCAACTCCTAACAGTAACATAACCAAATCGGACACACCTGCATGGTGTAATTCTGTACCAAGCATGGGCAGGGTTTCTTTTAAAGATTCAGCAAACCCGAATAATATTCCTAAGGACTCCAATGCCGCTACGGCCATTAAAATACCTAAAAAGAACAAAATACTGGGCAATTCTATTTTCGATAGCGAACTATGAACGGGACTGTGATGTGCATGTGCATCACTTTCTTCAAAATCCGTATCGGTCATACTAAATTTTGAGGAGCTATAAATTTCAGCAAAAACCGCTACCACACCTAACGACAACATCATGCCCATATATGGTGGCAAATGGGTTACCATTTTAAATATGGGAACAAACACGATGGCACCAAGCCCTAAATAAAGCATGGTGCCACTAAATTTTGATTTCTTCTTCTCCTTTACCTCTTCTTCAATTTCCAGATTGCCTTTAAAAACCGGTAAAAAGGAAGCTATGAATGCTGGAACTGCCATACTTAAAAATGACGGCACAAATAGGTATCCAATTAAATACCCTGTTGATACTTTTTTACCAATCCAAAGCATGGTGGTGGTAACATCGCCAATAGGCGACCAAGCACCACCTGCATTTGCAGCAATTATTATTAAACCGGCGTACCAAATACGCACATCTCTGTCTTTTACAATTTTTTGAAGAATTGAAATAAGGACAATGGTTGCGGTAAGATTATCTATAATAGCAGATAAGAAGAAAGCTAAAATGGAGAAAATCCATAATATTTTGGTTTTCTTTTTGGTTTTTACAAAATCTTTTATAGTTGAAAACCCGTCAAAATAATCTATAATTTCAACAATGGTCATCGCCCCCAAAAGGAACACCAATATTTCTGACGTTTTACCAAGGTGATGCAACAAGGATTCTTCCATAAGAACCATTTTTCCTTCAGAAGAGAGTCCTACAAAACCTTCAACCAAACTATAGGCCTCAGAATCAAACCATTGTGAAAAACTCTCTAAACCCAAAGCTATCAATGCCCAACTAATGGCCATCATAACCAATGCTGGTATAAGTTTATCAATTTTAAGGTTATGCTCCAAAGTAATGGCCAAATAACCTATTACAAATACTAAAATAATTGCTGCTTCCATAAATTAATTAAATAAGTTGGCTTAATGCAATTTCAAATGCGGTTGCACTGATACCGGTTTTAGATTGGTTTTTGTTATATACATTTTGTATGGCTTCTTTAATTTTGTTCGATGTATCGTTAAAAATGGCTTCATCGGTCATTTGCACACGGCGTTCCATAAAATAAGCAAAAACCCTTGCCATTCCACAGTTTGAAATAAAATCGGGGATTAAACTCACTTTATAATCGGCGTGTTCCATGATAGGGCCAAAGAAAATTTCCTTATCTGCGAATGGCACATTCGCACCACAGGAAATAACCTCTAAACCGCTATCTATCATTTCATCAATTTGGTGAATGGTAATTAAACGCGACGCTGCACAAGGAGCAAAAATCTCCGTTTTAATAGCCCAAATTTTTTCATTTATTTCTTCAAAAGGAATCAAATTTTCATTCATTAATGTGTTTCCGGATTTGGCCAAAAACAGATTGGTAATATCCTCAAAAGTAAAACCTTTTTCATTGATTAAACCACCCGCAATATCGATAATTCCAACCACTTTTGCACCCATTTGCGACAAATAAAATGCAGCCGCGGCCCCAACATTTCCAAAGCCCTGAACCACAGCGCGTTTCCCTATTACCGATCCTCCATAAATACCATAATAATGCTTTACCGCTTCGGCTACACCAAAACCGGTTATCATATCGGCAATGCTGTACTTTTTTGAAACATCAGGAGAATAGCCAGGGTTTTCAATAACTTTGATAACCCCATGCCTTAATTGCCCAATGCGGTTGATTTTATCGGCTTCCGTAGGTTTAAAATGCCCATTGAAAACACCCTCTTGCGGATGCCACACCCCACTTTCTTCGGTTATTGGAATGACTTCATGGGTTTCATCCACATTTAAATCGCCCCCCGTTCCATAATAACTTTTAAGCAACGGCGAAACCACTTTGTACCAACGTTCTAACACGCCTTTTTTTCGTGGGTCTTTAGGGTCGAAATCAATGCCCGATTTGGCGCCTCCAATAGCAGGCCCCGAAACCGTAAATTTTATTTCCATGGTTTTTGCCAACGATAAAACCTCATTCATATCAAGTCCTTTGCGCATACGCGTTCCGCCTCCAGCGGCACCACCCCGTAACGAATTTATAACCACCCAACCCTCAGCTTCTGTCTCGGAATCCTTCCAATTAAAAACTATTTCAGGTGCTTTGTCTTCGTACTTTTTTAATAATTCTTTCATTTCAACAATAAAATTGGTGCCATTTTAGCTACTACTATTATTGACCCCTCCGCCTATCGGTACCTCCCCTTGAAAAAAAGGGAGGAATTATTAAGGTGTTTACTTGTAATGACTTGAACTTCCTAAATTTAATTTTTCAGGTATTTCATATTATTTCAACAAATATAAAAAACTAAAATCCGTGAAAGTTAAATTTTGATTATTTTTTAGGATGATACATTTTACCAGAACTATGGTTTTGTTTAGCACCGGTAACGCTTTGCAAACAATTTACTTCGTTTCGCAATTTTAAAACGCCTAAAAAGCCAAATATGAGGGCTTCCTTAAATTCTATAATGGATTTTGAAGGTATGGTGATATGGTTGTTTGAATGGTGCATGAGCCTATTAGTTACATAGTCATTATAAACGCCGCCGCCAGTTACCAAAACCGAAACGTTGTTTTTTTTATTGATTTCTGAAGAAATTTGAATGGCGACATGTTCAACAAATGTTTTTAAAATATCCTTTACTTCCAATTGAAAGGAATCCACTAAAGGAAAAATGTTTTTATCTACCCATTCCAATCCAAGCGATTTAGGATATGCCGCTTTGTAAAAATCTAAATCGTTCAATTTATCAAGTAAACCTTCATGAACGGTTCCTGTTGAAGCTATGTGCCCTTTATCATCATAATCAAACCCCAATCGCTTCACATATTTATTCAAAACGATGTTTACTGGGCAAATATCATAAGCAATGCGGGCGCCATCAAAATCGCTGGAAATATTGGCGAATCCACCTAAATTCAAACAAAAGTCGTATTCTGAAAACAACAATTTATCGCCAATGGGCACTAACGGTGCGCCTTGTCCGCCCAACTCAACATCCTGTACCCTAAAATCGCAAACCACGGTTTCGTTCAATAAATCCGCTATTTGTGGCAGATTGCCTATTTGGTACGTGAGCCCTTTATCGGGCTGGTGCCATGCGGTATGGCCGTGCGAACAAACCGCATCAATACGCTTAATACCATTCTTATAAATAAAATTATTGATAACCTCAGATAAATAGATCGTGTATTTGGTATCTACCTGAAGCAATTCTTCAGAATCAAAAGAAATTAAATCTTTAAGAACATGCTTCCACGCATTGTTATATGCCATAGTTTCAGCACAAAAAATTTCAAAATGCCATGTTTTACTAAAATAAAAAGTCGCATAAATTAAATCAATCCCATCCAACGATGTTCCGGACATGATCCCAATGACATTATATTTAGATTTTACCATACTAGACAAAAATAAGAATCCTCATTGAAAAATTGACACTAAAAAGCTATATTTGCACACATTTTTTAATAAATCAATAAATTAATTGAGAATTATGGATTTTAGTTTGTCTGAAGAACATATTATGATACGCGATGCCGCTCGCGATTTTGCGCAAAACGAATTGCTGCCAGGCGTTATAGAACGCGATGAAAATCAGCATTTCCCTAAAGAGCTTGTTAAAAAAATGGGCGAATTGGGCTTTCTGGGCATTATGGTAAATCCTAAATATGGTGGCAGTGGCATGGATAGCATATCGTATGTTCTAATTATGGAAGAACTTTCAAAAGTTGATGCATCGGCCTCGGTTATTGTTTCGGTTAATAACTCCTTGGTTTGCTACGGTTTGGAGGCGTTTGGTTCTGAGGAACAAAAACAAAAATACTTGACCAAATTGGCTACTGGCGAGTTTGTGGGCGCCTTTTGCTTGAGCGAACCTGAAGCGGGCAGTGATGCGACTTCCCAAAAAACATCGGCCATTGATAAAGGTGATCATTACCTAATTAATGGCACAAAAAACTGGATTACAAATGGCGGACGTGCCGATGTGTATTTGGTTATTGCACAAACCGACAGGCACAAAGGCTCCCATGGAATCAATGCTTTTATTGTGGAAAAAGGCACGGCAGGATTTCATGTGGGCCCAAAAGAAAACAAATTGGGCATCCGCGGAAGCGACACCCATACTTTACAATTCAATGATGTAAAAGTGCCCATGGAAAACCGCATTGGCGAGGACGGTTCTGGTTTTAGGTTTGCCATGAGAACCCTTTCTGGCGGACGTATTGGCATTGCGTCGCAAGCTTTAGGGATTGCTTCTGGCGCTTATGAATTGGCATTGAAATACTCCAAAGAACGAAAAGCTTTTGGAACAGAAATATGCAACCATCAAGCCGTTGCTTTTAAATTGGCAGATATGTACACCGAAATTGAAGCAGCACGCTATTTAGTTATGAAAGCCGCTTGGGATAAAGACCAAGGCAACAACTACGATGTATCGAGTGCCGTGGCAAAATTATATGCATCAAAAGTGGCGATGGAACATTCCGTGGAAGCAGTGCAGATTCATGGCGGCAATGGCTTTGTAAAAGACTATCATGTGGAACGGTTGATGCGTGATGCAAAAATTACCCAGATTTATGAAGGGACTTCAGAAATCCAGAAGATTGTGATTTCGAGGAGTTTGATTAAGGCTTAATTTTTATGAATATATAAGACTCAACTCATGTTGGGTCTTTTTTTTTCAATATTTAATCCGAATTTCGGTCTAAAAACTGATGTGAATTTTTATCAAAAAAGAAAACGTCAATTTGATTATTCTTCTTTTCAAGAATAAGGTAAAGTTATGGTTTTCTAAATCATTTTTTCCGGTAAAATAAATATTCGTAAATTAATGGTTTAAAAGTTTCTGTGGAATATTATAAATCCAATTGTCTTTTACAATGTTTAAAACTTATACTCCGTCCAAAATTCTTCAGCCATATGTCGCATTTTTATATACTATAAAATGCGACCGATCAGATTATGAAAATACCATCAGCGAATTTTGTGTACCAAGTGGATACGGGCATATGGGATTTCACCTAAAAGGATTTTTTCACATAATTCAACGAAATAAAAAACAGGATCTACCTAAATACTATACGGTAGGACAACAAACAGAACGCTATTATATTAATTCGAACTCAGACTCGGCAGAATTATACGGCGTTACATTTGAACCCTGTGGCATATGGCATCTATTTGAACCGAATATGTCTTTAATGACCAACCAAGCTATAACAACAAATTCCCTTCTTGAATGGGACATTAAAAAATTCACTGAAAACTTTGAAGCCGAACAGTCAACCGAATCAAGATTACAGCTTATTGAAGATCTTTTAATTGATAAATTTTTATCCATTAAACCCCAGACGAATATTATTGAGTCGGCAATACAACTTATCAAAGCAAATTATGGCTGTTGCTCCATAGCCTCCCTTATTGGAAAACTTGGAATAAGCGAGCGCTATCTAGAAAAAAAATTCAGTCAAATGGTGGGTATCACACCCACCACTTACAAGCGCATTGTTAGGTTCAATTATATGTTAGCAGAAATCAAGGCGGATACTCCCACGGACTATAAAATGTTGAGTGCTTTGTTCAACTATTATGATTTTCCACATTTTTCCAAGGATTTCAAAAAATATTGCGGGGTAAGTCCAACGAAATTCGATGTGGACAAGTTCAACTTTCTTCAAGAACTTATTGCATCCAAAGCTTTCCTTACAGAAAATACCCAAAATAATTAATTAAGTACATACCTTATAACTCTCGCCATCAATTTTCTAAAGGGCGGTTTTTTACAACGGTGTTCCACCCATTCCTCTTAACTTGTTACAACCTTAATATCAGATTTGTAAGAATTATTTGAGTCCCCATCAAAAATGCAATTCTATAAATTAACTTGATTGTCATACATATGAGAGTCATTTACGGAAAAACTTGCACACTGATCCACTTCGTTTTTTGTTAAAATGAATTGTGCAAATTAAGAATCATTCTATTAAAGCTTAAATAAAAATTGAAATATCAAAAAATCATTAAAGCTTTAGAAAAAATTTCACCATAAATAATGTAAACCAATAAATAAAACAATATGAAAACACTACTATCTTCAATCCTCGCCTTTTTTATGACCCTCTCCATGAGCGCCCAAGTAGGCGTTAATAATCCCAATCCAGAACAGGCACTGGACGTTAACGGTAAGGTAAAATTGACCAACGATGCTATTGCGCCTTCAGCTGGCACCATGCGCTATGATGCGACCTCAAGTGACTTTGAGGGTTATAATGGAACACGATGGAATTCTTTTACTCAAAGTCGGTCTTCTGGGTTGCCATCTAATCCTGTTCCGGTATATGGATATTCTTCAACTCCTAGTGAATTTGACGCTGTACGATCTGTGAGTTTTGGTCGCTGGGAAGGTTCTAGTTTTAGTCAAGTTCCAACGGGAAAATATTTAATTGTGACCTCTATCTTTTTCCAACAATCCGGCCCCAGTCCAGATAGAGAATATAATGTTACTATTGGGCCTGCAACTGGAGTTTCTATTAGTTCAATTTTTAATGGCGCTTTAGTATTGGCCGGCAAGGGTCTTATTAATATGGTTAATAGTGATAGTGCCCAATCTCCTATATTTGTATTGAAACCAGGTCAATATCTTACTTTCAGCAATAGCACGTCAGGAGGTGTAAGAATAAACATCCGAGGTTTCCTTGTAGATGATTTAAACTATTAAAACCAAAGATTATGAAATATTTATTGATACCTATATTATTTGCAGGCTTACAAAGCTTGCAAGCACAAAAAGGACTTTTTATTTCGTCCGATGGTTTTCTCCACAACGAGAACAGCGTTATAACAATTGTTGATGGAGAATTCGTGAGTGAAAGCAGCACCGTGTTAAATGGTGGCTCACTTCACATGAAAGGTTTGGACGGCAACGCACATCAGATGGTGCTAAACTATCCAAATACACTTAATTATTTGGAATTGTATGGCAGTTCAACTTTAGAACTTGAGGGAGCTTTAACTCTTAACGGGGAACTTCTTCTTGAGGACACGGCTGCTTTCAAAATGAATACAGGGAGCCAATTAACTTTAGGACCAACCGCCGAAATTGTGGGTGAATCCAACACCAATACTATTAATGGAGCCGACGGCACGTATATCAAAACCACAAGAAACCATGCAGCCGGCGTTACAAATGATTTTGGTCAAATAGGTGTTGAAACCCGTAATGGAAGCACCATGGGAAGCACCGAAATATTTAGACGCTATGGCACTTTTGATATTGCTGGAAACCCAACTGTTAGAAGGTATTATGAAGTCAATCCCACCGTTAATACGGGCTTAAATATGGAGGCACGTTTCTCTCTTACAGACAATGACCTTAACGGATTAAATAGAAACAATCTGGCGGCTTTTAGAAGTACGGACAATGGCACCACGTTTACCAATGAAGGTGGCACTCCCACAACGTTTTACCATTCGGTTTCCAATATTGATGCCTTTTCCCTTTGGTTTTTTGCAGATGCTTCCTCACTAAGTGTAGAAAATCTTACTGATTTTGGGGAAAGCATTTCCATAGCACCCAACCCTGCAAGCCATCACGTAAACATCCTGTCTAATAACGGTACGGATATCACTTCCGTGGAATTATTTAATGTTTCAGGGCAACAGATTCAGGCACATGTAACGAACAATAACATGTTGGATGTCCGCAACCTATCCGATGGGATGTACTTTTTAAAAATCAATTCCCAAAAGGGTTCTGCGACCAAAAAGTTAATTGTTAAAAGATAACAAAAAGAATAGCATACATAAAAAAAACGTATTACAAATTAAATTCAAAAAATTATGAAAACACTAAAATTAGTACTCGTATTGTCAGTCTCAATCTTATGCAATGTTGCATTTTCACAAGGTGGCATATAAAATTTGCAAAAAGCAAGTGCTACCACAGAAACGGAAAATGCACAAAGCGCTCGAGAAATTAGGCAGAATGCCAATAGTGATATTATGAATCTTAAAGAGCCTGAAAGCATATTTGGAAATGAGGAAGCCGACGCTTTTTACGCAAAGATTATCTCCAAAGACAATGGTCAAATTCAAAAATGGGCACATTCGGTCGCAAAACAAAATATCTATAATGTGCCAAAAGAATCAGATATAAAAAAATCACCATCCGGACTGGAATTCACATCCTTAAAAGATTCAGACCGCAAATTGTTGCATTTTCTTGTCATGGCCGAACGATGCAAAGTATTAAAAGAAAAAATCAAAAAAAATCAAAAATACAACTCTCTTAATAAAAAGGAATCACAAAAATTGAGAGAGATGTTGAGAATTTTAGAAAAAGAAGTCGAAAAGATGGGTTCAGTTCTAAAAAAAGAGGACGATACAAAAAAGGCGGTTATAGGAAAAGTCTAAATAATTACAGGAAATAGGCTTTTATGTTTAATAAATCCATTAATTTAAAACTTAAAATTATGAAAACAATAAAAACCATTATAGCCCTTTTGTGCTTTTTGCCTGCCTTTTCGCAAGTAGGCGTTAACACCAGCACGCCCCAACAGGCACTCGATGTGAATGGGAAAGTACAGATTGGCGACGATAGTACGCCCGAAACCAATGGCACCATGCGGTACAATACAACAAAAAGCGATTTTGAAGGCTATAACGGTGCCGGTTGGCAGTCTTTTACACAATCTAAAAATGGGCTTCCCAGTAATGCGAAAATGGTGTTTGGTCGTCTCAATAGTTTGGAACACAATTCATTTCCAGAGTATGTCTCTTTCTATGACGAGAAGGGCACAGAAGTAATCAAGGACTTTTTGTTTAAAGGTAAATATCTTTTAATAACGCACATTTCAATTTCTCCAAGTTCTTTGAATGATATTTTAGAAGAAGCAACTTTTTATTCTATATCAATAAGTTACGGACCAAATATAGAGAAGCTTTCCGGCAAATATACTGGTGGCACTTTATATCAGAGCGATGCTGGATATGCCCCTCTCGGAATTATAGAAGATGGTGACGCTCTCTCCATAACAAATTCTGTAATATCACTACCTTCAGGATATAAACAATTTGAGTCTGGAATAGATATTTACGTGGTGGGCATCTTGGTGGACGACCTTGACTTTAATTAACAGGATTTTAAATCTCTTAAAATAGACCAATAAAAACAGTTACTTCCAAGAGGTTCATTAAAAATACCAAAGAAGCTATTAATCAGTTTTTTGTAAAAAGGAAACCACTTTTAAAAGAGTTGATTTCCTTTTTTTGGTTTTAATTTCTTTTGAAATCGCTACTATTGCAGAATCAAAAAAACAGCACATGATTTCAAGAAAAAACGCTTCCATTTCAAAATGCATCATCCATAAAGTCGGCAATAAATTCAACGATACCAAAAATGCCTTTTCAGAAAAACTGGTCGATTTTGACGAAGCCCGTTAGCTTGTATTTTGAAACCATATACCAATTTACGATTTTATTTTGTTCGAAAAACCTTGAATTTATCATCGGCTCTTTTAAATTCATTAATAGAATAAAATTATATTAAAAACGCAGCATATCTTAAGCAACTGATTCACTTAGAATTACATAAACCCGAGGTGATATTTTTTAAAATATCACCTCGGGTTGTTAAGTACTACCAATCTTTCCGACTTTATTCAAATAGATTTATATTTACTGAAAAATAAATTTTATGGAAAAGACCTATTACGACCCCGCCGATTTAAAAAAGTTTGGAAAAATCTCTGAATGGAACAAAGAATTAGGCACTAAATTTTTTGAATACTACGGAAAAGTTTTTGAAGAAGGTGCTTTAACCGAAAGAGAAAAATCGTTAATAGCCTTAGCGGTGGCGCATACCATTCAATGCCCATATTGCATTGATGCTTATACGGGCGATGGTTTACAACGCGGCATTACCAAAGAAGAAATGATGGAGGCACTCCATGTTGCCGCTGCCATTCGAGGTGGCGCATCATTAGTTCATGGCGTACAAATGATGAATAAAGTGAATAAGTTAGAAATGTAAATTGATTGCCGATTTTAGAATTACGATTTACGATTGAGTTAGAAATCGTAAATCGTGACTCATAAATCGTAAATCCAAAAAATATGATTAAATCCCTACATAAACGCGAAAGCGAATTAGCAAATAGCAAACGGCAATTGGAAATTTTATCGAACGGTATTTTCCAAAAAGGCGCCTTACCAACTTTTAAAGAAAAGATTTCTGAAACAAACCAATTCCCCTTAAAAGCCAAAAAGTTGGAGATTTTACAGATCAATGTTGGTTATATGTGCAATCAGGTTTGCGAACATTGCCATGTGGATGCAGGCCCGGACCGAACGGAAATCATGGCCCGCGAAACCATGCTACAATGCTTGGAGGTTATAAAAAATACCGGAGCCCATACCTTGGATTTAACAGGAGGCGCACCTGAAATGAATCCACATTTCCGTTGGTTTGTTGATGAAGCTTACAAAGCAGGTATCAAAGATTTTATTGTACGCTCCAATCTCACGATTTTGCAGGCCAATAAAAAGTACCACGATTTACCGGAATTTTTCAAAAAACACCATATACACATAGTAAGTTCGATGCCACATTGGACCCGTGGGAAAACCGACAAACAACGTGGCGATGGCGTTTTTTACACTTCCATAAAAGCCTTGCAAGAACTAAACGCAGTGGGCTATGGGATGCCAAACAGTGATTTGCGATTGGATTTGGTTTACAATCCTTCGGGCGCCTTTTTACCGGGAAACCAAACATCCATGGAAAAAGACTTTAAAAAGGTATTGTTAGATGAATTCAACATACGTTTTCACAATTTATTTGCCATCACAAATCTACCAATCAGTCGGTTTTTGGATTATTTGATCGCTTCAGAAAACTACGAAGATTATATGTATGCCTTAGTGGAAGCTTACAATCCTTCAGCAGTAAAAAACGTCATGTGCACCAATACACTTTCTGTAAGTTGGGATGGGTTTTTGTACGATTGCGACTTTAACCAAATGCTACAACTTCCTGTAAACAGCAAAATAAAACATATTTCAGATTATAATGAAGATTTATTGGAAGGCAGAACCATTGTTACCTCACAACATTGTTATGGCTGTACCGCAGGTGCCGGCAGTAGTTGCCAAGGCAGTGTTGCTTAATTCCTGCGCAAGCAGGAATCCCATTATTATGAAAAACTTTATATTATACATAGTCCTTTTATTTTCAACTCTTTGTTTTCCCCAAAAAACACTTTCAAAATTATTAAAACAGCTAAACACAGAAAGCATTCCTTATATTACCGTTGAAACCCTAGCGAATAAAAAAGACAGTCTTAATTATTTTAGATTCCCGTGAACAAAAGGAATATAACGTGAGCCATTTAAAAAATGCCATGTATGTTGGTTACGACCATTTCAATTTGCTCAAAACAACGAACCAACTTAAAAACAAACAGCAAACCATTGTTGTGTATTGTTCATTGGGCATTCGATCTGAAGATATTGCCGAAAAACTAAAAAAAGCGGGCTACAGTAATGTTTTTAATCTTTATGGAGGTATTTTTGAATGGAAAAACCAAGGTTTCCCTGTATTTGATATGCATAATACAGAAACCGAAAAAGTACATGCCTATTCTAAAGTGTGGAGCAAGTGGTTGATGAAAGGAGAAAAGGTTTTCGATTAACAACCATTAGAATCAAGACTGCTTCGCTAGTCCCGATAGCTATCGGGAAAAGAATAAAGACTTGGTCTTTACTAATTGATAAACATCTAATTATTTTTTTAAATTTTTGAAGCCCTAAATTTTTATTGAGATTTAAAATTAGACCAAAACGTTAATAATAGGGCGAAAGGCCCTAAAACTAGAACCATTGACAATATGTAAATATTTTTATCGGACAACAATGATTAACAATATATAATTTAAATATTTATGGGACTTTTTAGCACTAAAGAAACCAATGACGGCCATGAGGCTGTTTTCGACTTTCATTTTCCAACTTCAAAAAAAGCCATCATCATTTTTACCAGAACCCCAGAATTGGGCACCTGCAAAACACGATTGGCAAAAACCGTTGGCGATGAAGCGGCTTTAGATATTTATAAATTTCTGCTGAAGCATACCGCCATGGCCACAGAGCCTATCAATGCTGACAAATATGTGTTTTATTCTGAAAAAATAAAAAAAGAGGATGCATGGGATGAGTCCGTTTTTATAAAAAAACTTCAGAATGGTGACGATTTGGGAACGCGGATGGAAAATGCCTTTATGGACCTTTTTGGATTAGGATATCAAAAAGTGATCATTATCGGCAGTGATTTATTAGATCTTAACCCCACCCATTTAAACGATGCTTTCGAGAAATTAAACGAACATGAGGTCGTTATTGGGCCAGCAAAAGATGGTGGCTATTATCTTTTAGGTCTTTCAAAATTCAATGCGTGCATTTTCCAAAATAAACCTTGGAGCGAACCCCATTTATTAGAAACAACATTAGAAGAATTAGCTCAAAAGAGCGTATCTTTAGCGTTGCTGGAAACCTTGAATGATATTGATGCTTTTGAAGATTTAAAAGACTATCCGCAACTTAAAAAATTCTACGCACAACATGATTAGAGAAATAGAAGAAACGGTAAGCTATCTACAAAATAAAGGATTTGAAAACCCCGAAATCGGCATTATACTAGGCACTGGCCTGGGGCAATTATTAAACGAAGTTGAGATTTTAAAAGAAGTAAGCTACAATCACATTCCTAATTTCCCAACAGCAACGGTAGAGTTTCACAAAGGCAAACTCATTTACGGCATACTAGAAGGCAAAAAAGTAGTGGTTATGCAAGGGCGCTTTCATATTTACGAAGGCTACAGTTTGCAAGATGTGACGTATCCGGTTAGAATCATGGAAAAATTGGGCATTACAAGCTTATTGGTTTCCAATGCAGCGGGCACCATTAATTTAAACTTCAAAAAGGGCGAACTCATGCTCATTGAAGACCATATCAATCTTCAAGGCAGTTCGCCGCTAGCGTTTAAAGGTGTGGAATTAATGGGCGAGCGTTTTACCGATATGAGCGCCCCTTACGATGCCAAAATCAATAAAAAATTCAAATCCATAGCAAGAAATAACAACATCATATTGCACAAAGGTGTTTATGCCAGTGTGGTGGGACCACAATTGGAAACGCGCGCAGAGTACCGCATGCTAAAAATTATGGGGGCCGATGCGGTGGGCATGAGTACAGTGCCAGAGATTATTGTAGCAAACCACTTAAAATTAAAGGTGGCAGCAGTGTCAGTTCTCACCGATGAATGCGACCCAAACAATTTAAAACCAGTCAATATTTCTGAAATTATTGCCATGGCAGAAAAAGCAGAACCTAACATGATAACATTATTTAAAGAATTGATTAAAATTTTATAATTAATACCAATTGTATGTATAAAATAGTTTAAAGAAACGAAGAATTTTTTTGTCAAGACGATGAAAAAAACCTTTGCAAGCATAGCTACGGAACTGTTTTTTGAAGATGTATTGGCGAAAAAGAACAAGTTTATTGGGCTGTTTTATACATGCAATTGGTATAAATTGGGCGTTACCCGAAAAGGGTCGGGCTTTCGGCTATATCTTTTGGTTTTTTGTCATTCCTGCAAAGGCAGGAATCCACAATTAAAGTTAAAGCTTTCTTTTTAAGGTTATTTCCTTATCAAAAGAAAACCAAAAGGATGCCGCTACAAATGCGGAGCATTCACGATTTCCTATTTATCAAAATAGAAATAAATGAGTAATCCCTAACGCAAAACAAGACCTCACGGGTTTTAAAAACCCGTGAGGTCTAAAAAAACAACAAAAAATGAGTTATTTAGAAACCACACACAACGTTTACAAAGAAGCGGCCTTAACACCGGATGTCGGTTTATGCTGTACCACCAACCCAATTTGGGAATTACCAGGATTAAAAATCCCGAAAATAATGCAAGAAATGAACTATGGTTGTGGCAGTACCGTGCATGTGCGCGATCTAACCAACAACCCAAAAATGCTCTACGTGGGCGTTGGTGGCGGTATGGAATTGTTGCAATTCGCTTATTTCAACCGTCAAAAAGGCGGTGTTGTGGGTATTGATGTGGTTGATGAAATGCTGCAAGCATCCCGTAAAAACTTTACCGAAGCCGAAGCATTAAACCCCTGGTTTAAAAGCGATTTTGTGGATCTTAAAAAAGGAGATGCCATGAATCTGCCTGTTGAAGATGATAGCATGGATGTGGCAGCTCAAAACTGCTTATTCAATATTTTTATGGCAGACGATTTAAAACAAGCCATTGCCGAAATGTACCGTGTTTTAAAACCTCATGGAAAATTGGTAATGAGCGACCCAACCTGCGAACAACCCATGAACGATGCACTTAGAAACGACGACCGTTTACGTGCTTTATGTTTAAGCGGTAGTTTGCCAATTGCAGAATACGTTAAAGCGTTAACCGATGCCGGTTTTGGCACCATTGAAATTAGAGCTAGAAAACCATATAGAATTCTTGACCCAAAACATTACCCTACCGACGATCTTATCTACATAGAATCTATTGAAGTAGCTGCCATTAAAGACCCAATGCCAAACGATGGCCCTTGTATATTTACAGGTAAAGCCGCAATTTATTATGGAGAAACCGAATATTTTGATGACAAAAAGGGGCATGTTTTACTTAAAAACCAACCATTAGCCATTTGCGATAAAACTGCAGGTGCTTTAGCGTCATTAAAAAGAGACGACATTTTTATTAGTGAATCCACATATCATTATGATGGTGGTGGATGTTGTTGAGAATATATAAATAATTCACAAGACCACACAGGTTTTAATCCCGATGGCTATCGGGGCTGTGAGGTCTTTTCTTAAATATGGAAAAATACATAGACATCATAAAAAAATCCTATTCGGGTTATTGGAATTACTTAAAGCACGAGTTCATTTCAATCAACCATTGGGATAACTTTTTTTATGGTTTAATTGCTATTTCCTTAACGGTTTGGCTGTTGGAAATTATGTTTCCTTGGCGAAAAAACCAATCTATTTTCCGGAAAGATTTTTGGCTCGATACGTTTTATATGTTTTTCAACTTCTTTCTATTGAATTTAATTGTGCTAATCGCATTATCGAATACCGTTTCAGAATTGTTTAAAGATCTTTTAAAAACAATCGGCCTTCCTATTTCAAGCCTTCAACTATTTGATGTGGATAATTTGCCTCAATGGTTGGGATTGTTCATATTCTTTATGGTTTCAGACTTTGTGCAATGGAACACCCACCGATTATTGCACCGCATCCCTTTTCTGTGGAATTTCCATAAAGTACATCATTCTGTCAAAGAAATGGGGTTTGCGGCCCACTTGCGATACCATTGGATGGAACCCGTGGTGTACAAATCGCTGTTATACATCCCCATTGCCATTATAGGTGGTTTTGATGCGCAAGACGTTGCCATCGTTCATTTTTTCGCTTTAGCGGTTGGCCATTTAAACCATGCCAATTTAGGTTGGGATTATGGCATTTTAAAATACGTATTCAACAACCCAAAAATGCACATTTGGCACCATGCTAAAAAACTTCCAAAACATGTTAGGTTTGGCGTTAATTACGGACTGACCTTAAGCCTTTGGGATTACCTTTTTAAAACAAATTATGTTCCGTACAACGGCAAGGATATTGAACTTGGTTTTAAAGGTGACGAGCAATTTCCTAAAGGTTTTATAAATCAGGAATTATATCCCTTGAACAAAAAAGAACATTAAAGTTTAATATGAAAAGCCTACAACTCCTTTTTATTATGCTTCTATTGTCCGCTTGTTCAGGAACTGGACATATTCATGGGAAAACTGCAAATAAACCAGTTTACACCCAACCAAATCCTAAAGATTCAATTATTGAAAACAACAAAACAGGAATACAAATAAAGATAGAACAAGAAAAAAAAGCAGCTAATATCGAGCCAATTGAAACAATAAATAAAGAAATTGGCACATTAAGCACAATAAGCGACGCTAATGAATTTAACCAAATATTAAGGAAACGTTTTAAATCTACCCATGAATTATGGGATGAATTACTGCATAAACATGTATCTGATAAAGGGGTTGTAAATTACAAAGCGTTTAAATTAGAGCACAAAAAGTTACATGATTACATACATGTTTTAAGCCTTGCACAATCAAGCAATAACTTTCAACAACTTTCAAAACAAGACAAACTCGCCTATTGGATAAACGCTTACAATGCATTGGCCATCGATTTGATTTTACGAAACTACCCTGTTAAAAGTATCAAAGACATTAAAGACCCTTGGGGCCAACGCCTTTGGAAATTGGGTGAAAAATGGTATAATTTGAATGGCATTGAACATCAGATTCTGCGTAAAATGGACGAACCGCGCATTCATTTCGCTATTGTTTGCGCATCGGTTTCTTGTCCGAAATTATCAAACGAAGCATATACCGCTGAAAATTTAGAAGCACAGCTCACAAAAGCCACCAAAGATTTTTTAAATGATTCTGAACGGAATTTAATTACTGAAAATCGTTTAGAACTCTCCCAAATATTTCAGTGGTTTGCCAAAGATTTCAATCAAAACGGTGATTTAATTGATTTCTTAAATCAATATTCAACGGTTAAAATTTCTGATAAAGCGAAAAAAAGTTATAAAGATTATAATTGGGATTTGAATGAATAAAAATACCAGACCTGACAGGTTTTTAAAAACCTGTCAGGTCTCAACACAAAAAAATAGATGAAAACTTTTAATTTAAAATTAAACACGTTTTAATTCCCCTCTTGGGAGGGGTTAGGGGTGCCATACATGGAAAAAAAATTATGATAATAATGAAAACCCACCCCTGGCCCCTCCAAGGAGGGGAACTGTTTATCAAAAATTTTCAACTTCAGAACACTTATGTTTTTAACACAGTATCTGTCAGGTCTCACACGAAAAAATGACTCACAAAATTGGCATTATTATCCCCATACTCAATGAAGCATTCACTATAGGGCATCTGCTAAACCATGTTTTAAAGAATACTTCCAAAGAAAACATTTCAGAAATTATTGTGGTTGATGGTGGCAGTACCGATGGGTCTTTAGAAATTATTGAATCTTTGGCGTTTGGTAGCGAGCAGTTGAAGTTTGGGACTTTTAATGACATTACCGCAAACAAGATAGGTCTCGACTGTGCTAGACCTGATATTCTCTTATTGAATTCTGAAAAAGGACGTGCTAAACAAATGAATTTTGGCGCAAAACATGCCACAGGAAATATTCTCTATTTTTTACATGCCGATTCCTTTCCTCCTAAAAATTTTGACAAACTCATAACCGAGGAAGTTAAAAAAGGCCATAAAGCAGGATGTTTTATCATGAAATTCGATAGCAACCATTGGTGGCTGAAATTAGCGGGTTGGTTAACCCAACTTCATTGGAAAGCATGTAGGGGTGGCGACCAAAGTTTGTTTATTACCAAACCAACATTCAATAAAATAGGTGGTTATAACGAAAATCACACCATTTATGAAGACAACGATTTAATTGCTAAACTTTACAAACTCCAGCAATTTACTGTGATCCAAAAATGGCTTACTACCTCAGCAAGGCGCTACCATGCCAATGGCGTTTGGAAGCTGCAATTTCATTTTACGGTTATTTATATAAAAAGGAGGTTCGGTGCTTCGGCGGACGATTTGTTTGCTTATTACAAGAAACATATTTGTTAAATACGCTTAAGCTTTATTGTAAAGGACCAATCTAAACTGTGTTTCTGCCCTTTTCATTTGGTATAGGGCAGGCAGGCGTCCAAATCCCATTTTAAAAAAATTCTAAAAAAATTCCTTAATTCCTTATAAAATTAATTTTTTTATAGTTCATTTGTAATGTAATTGCAGAACAAATTGAAACGTGTTTATATGTTCGGGGTTTTGAAATTTAGGAAGTTATTTTCAAAAGCAGCTTTTAGAAAAAGCAACCGGATCCTCAAGCTAGCTTCTTCTTATACTATTGCTGGTAGTCAGCATATATATGGCTTTGTTCCAACCACACAATATCAGATCCAAATTTGATTAATGGGCAATATAATTTGATTAGAAACTTATGTTTCTTAAATTTAAAAATTATTATTAAACCGTTACATCAAAAAATAAAGAATGAATACCAAATACATTGATTTAATTAATCAATCTTTTTATTTTCCCCAGGAAGAATTTAATCTGAACGACAGGCATTTAGAGTTTCATGGCATCGACTTGATGGGGTTGGTTGAACAGTACGGGGCGCCTTTAAAGTTTACCTATCTGCCACAAATTTCCAACAACATAAACAGGGCCAAAACTTGGTTTGATGCGGCCATCAAGAAACATAAGTACAAAGGCAAGTACAGTTATTGTTATTGTACAAAAAGTTCCCATTTTAAGCATGTATTGGACGAAGCCTTAAAGAACGATATCCATATTGAAACGTCATCGGCTTTTGATATTGATATTGTTGAAAGACTAAAAGCCGAAGGGAAGATAACCGATAAAACCTTCGTGATCAGTAACGGTTTTAAAAGAGAGCAATACATTGAAAATATTGCAAAATTGATTAATAACGGACACAAAAACTGTATTCCGATCATTGATAATTATGAGGAAATAGATTTATTGTCGAAGGAAATCAAGGGAAAATTCAATATAGGCATTAGAATTGCCTCTGAAGAAGAACCTAAATTTGAGTTTTATACCTCTCGTTTGGGTATTGGGTACAAAAACATCCTGCCTTTTTACAGAAGCCAAATTAAAGAGAACAAAAAAGTGAAACTAAAAATGCTTCATTTTTTTATCAATACGGGCATCCGCGACAATGCTTACTATTGGAACGAGTTGGCAAAATGTTTAAAGGTATATACCAGTTTAAAACGTATTTGCCCAAGTTTGGATAGTTTGAACATTGGTGGCGGTTTCCCCATAAAAAATTCGTTGGCGTTCGATTTTGATTACGAATATATGGTTGATGAGATCCTGAACCAAATAAAATTGGTTTGTGAGGAAGAAGAGGTGGAAGTACCTCATATTTTTACCGAATTTGGAAGTTTTACAGTCGGTGAAAGTGGTGGTGCCATTTATGAAGTGTTGTACCAAAAACAACAGAACGACCGTGAAAAGTGGAATATGATCAATTCTTCTTTTATTACTACCTTGCCAGATACTTGGGCCATAAACAAACGTTTTGTGATGTTGCCCATTAACAGGTGGCACGAAAGTTACGAACGTGTATTATTGGGCGGTTTAACTTGCGATAGCGACGATTATTACAATAGCGAACAGCACATGAACGCTATTTATTTGCCAAAATACAATAAAGATAAACCGTTATATATCGGGTTTTTTAATACAGGCGCTTACCAAGAAACCATTGGTGGTTTTGGAGGTTTGCAGCACTGTTTGATTCCGTCGCCAAAACATATTTTAATAGATAGGGATGCCGATGGGAACATCACAACAAAATTATTTAGTGAACAACAAAAAAGTGAAGACTTACTTAAAATTTTAGGTTATGACAAATAACACGTATGCTGGTATTCCAGAAGAATTTGCAAAATTGGAACAGGCGAAAATAGTTTTAATCCCTGTGCCTTTTGATGGCACAAGCACTGTGCAAAAAGGCGCGGAAAAAGGGCCGGAAGCTTTTTTGAACGCTTCAAACCACATGGAGCTTTATGATATTGAAACCGATACCGAAGTGTACCAACAAGGTGTTTATTTAGCAGATGCCGTTGAAGACAATGCAACACCAAAGGACCTGGTGGAAGCCGTGCATCAAACCACAAAAAAATACATCAAGAAAAACAAATTCGTGACCGTTTTTGGGGGCGAACATGTGGTTTCCATGGGCACCATTCGCGCTTTTAACGAAATGTTCCCCAGCTTAACGGTTTTAAATATTGGGGCACATGCCCACTTGCGTAAAACTAAAAATGGCTCCTCCATAAACAATGCATGTGCACTTCATGAAGCCAACCAAACGGCCAATTTAATACAAGTGGGCATTCGTTCCATGAGTGGTAAGGAAAAAACCATGGCGGATATTGATAAAACGTATTTTGCCCATGAAATGGCGGTGGATGATACGTGGATGGATTCGGCAATAGACCAAATGACCGATAATGTGTTCATCAATTTTAATTTGAGCGCTTTGGATATTTCCATCATGCCAAGCACCACAGCCCCATTACCAGGAGGCTTGTTTTGGTATGAAACATTGGATTTTTTAAAACAGGTTTTCACTGAAAAAAACGTAGTTGGTTTTGATATTGTTGAGCTTTGCCCCAACGGAAAACAAAAAGCTTCCGATTTTTTAGCTGCAAAATTGTATTATAAAATGTTAAGTTATAAATTTATGGACGAAGAAGTGGCTCATGATTACGATAACACTTACGATAATTCCAAACAAAAAAATAACGCTTCAAAATTTAATGACGATGATGAGTACTAAAGGTCCCATATCACAATTTATTGAAAAGAACTATTTGCATTTTAACGCTGCTGCGTTGGTAGATGCTGCAAAAGGGTACGAAACGCATTTGTTGGAAAACGGAAAAATGATGGTAACCTTAGCGGGCGCGATGAGTACGGCGGAGTTGGGGAAATCGTTGGCAGAAATGATTCGTCAGGACAAAATCCATATTATTTCGTGTACAGGGGCAAACCTTGAAGAGGATATTATGAATTTAGTGGCGCACAACTCCTACAAAAGAGTGCCTAATTACAGGGATTTGTCACCACAGGAAGAACGGGATTTATTGGACAATCATTTTAACCGCGTTACCGATACTTGTATTCCAGAAGAAGAAGCGTTTAGACGCTTGCAATCACATTTATTCGATATTTGGGATAAAGCGGATAAATCAGGAGAACGCTATTTTCCGCACGAGTTTATGTATCAAATGCTGAATTCTGGCGTATTGAAGCAATATTACGAGATAGACCCAAAAGATTCTTGGATGGTAGCCGCAGCCGAAAAAAACTTGCCAATAGTAGTTCCTGGATGGGAAGATAGCACGATGGGCAATATTTTTGCTTCGTACTGCATTAAAGGCGAATTAAAGGCCTCTACCACCAAAAGCGGTATTGAATATATGATGTGGCTGGCCAATTGGTACCCGAAAAATTCAAATGGAAAAGGTTTAGGTTTCTTCCAGATTGGTGGCGGTATTGCAGGCGATTTCCCAATATGTGTGGTACCCATGCTGTACCAAGATATGGAAATGCACAATATTCCTTTTTGGAGCTATTTTTGTCAGATTAGCGACTCTACAACCAGTTATGGGTCATACTCAGGTGCGGTACCAAACGAGAAGATTACTTGGGGTAAATTAGATATAGACACCCCAAAATACATCATAGAAAGTGATGCCACTATTGTTGCACCATTAATTTTTGCATATTTGTTAGACCAATAACCACAACCCAAAAAAAATGTTACGCAAAATTGTAGATTACAAAAAATTAAATGAAGATATTCTAAATCTTCTTGTTGAAAAGTTTCCCGATGGATACGATGAGACCGATGTTATTTCGTTCAGAAATGCCCAAAATGAAATCATTGAAGCTGTGGAGGTAAGAACGGACGATACTATTTATTTGGTAAAAGTTGGTAAGCGTCTTGTACAGGCCATGGAAGACTTTAGTGATGATGATGCTGATGTAGCGGATGATGACGATGCTTCAGAAGTTGATTTTGAAGATGTAAAAGTAGAGGATGATGATGAAGATGTAGAAGTTAAGAAAGATACATCGGATGATGAGGATGCTGGTGATGACGATATAGAAGATCAAGCAGATCCTGATTACGATGAAGATGAAGAAGACGATGACAATGAATAGTTTTTAGATATGAGGACAGCTGTTTTTAAGTCTTACAAAAACGGTTATTTTACGTTTTGGTTTGAAAATGGAGAGGAATTGGTTTTTGAGGAAGTGCACCCACGTGTACTGAGACAATTCGATTTAAAGAACGACAAAAGTTATATTGGCAAAAGTTTCAGAGTAACTTTTGTTGAAGATTTTGAAGATGATGACGAAGATTTTGTAATTTACAGGGTTGAAAGTTTAAAACCTCTTTAATCTTTATTATATATGGGTGCATCATTTCACATATCGTTGCCATGTTTAAGTGTAAAAGCCACTAAAAGTTTTTATGTAGATACTATTGGCGCTTCCTCAGGAAGAAAAACACAAAATTGGGTGGACATAAATTTATTTGGAAACCAAATAACATTTATAAAAGCCGAAAAATTCAACTTCACCAGTCCTAATTATGTGTTTGAAGGTAAAATTTTGCCATCGTTCCATTTTGGGGTTATTGTCGATTTAAAAGATTGGGAACAAATCTACTCAAGTCTAATGGAGTAGAAACTGGATGTGGTAACACAAGCCACTTTTTTGCAAGATAAAGCGGGTGAACATCGGTCGTTTTTCATTAAAGACCCAAACGATTATATGTTGGAATTCAAGAGTTTTAAAAACCCAGGTTCGATTTTTGAGAAATAAAGCGAATCAAGTGTTGAAAGGATTAAAATCCATTAAGATTTAGAAGACGCTATGAGGGGCGTTAGCCCTAAAATCGTCTTAGATACAAACGTTAATAAAATAAAAAGGGGCGTAGCCCTGTTATCTTCGTAAAATAATACGACAACAAATAAAAAAGACATAACCCTGAAATCTAATAAACATGGCAAACACGTACACAATTATTTTGTCAAAGATTTCAGGGCTACGCCCCTAATTCATCATCATGTCACATTTTGCTACAAAGACTACAGGGCTAACGCCCCTAAGTCAAGCGTGTACTCCAATTTCAGTCGGCTGAATAGTTGCAATATTTTAACCCTTGATTTGCGTAAATAATTAAAAAGCTATGGATTTATTTTCATAGCTTTTTTGTTTAGAAGAACTTCCCAAATAAAAACGCTGTAAACAATTAGGTACTCCAAACCAATCATCCATAAGTTTTCGGTATTGTTGGTGTTCATGTAAGCTAAATAACTTAAGATAATAGCGAAACTCCAAACCAACGGAAATTTATAGTTGGTAAAAACCGAAAGTATTAAAAGCGTTGCGATGTACCAAGGGTGTACGGTTGTGGCTGTAAAGTAATAAAAAGAAAGCACCAATAACATATTTGTAATTAACTGAACAGTGGATTTGTTTTTTCTGAAAAAAGAGATAATCAGTACAAACAAAACGACAAGGATTGGGATTGTTTTGCCAATTACTGCAATTTCGTTATAACCTCTAAACAAATACCCAATATATCTAGCGATGTAATACAAACTGGCATTGAACTCAAATTTTTGAAACCATAGCGCAACGGTTTTTGAATAATTACTTATAAATGCTTCGGAATAAAAAGGAGCAAATAACAAGAGCGTTGTTAATATTGTAATTATATAAAATACAAATAGGTTTGTCATTCCTGCGAAAGCAGGAATCCAGTTTTTACCAATATTTTGAGCAGATAACGACAGTTCTTTGCCAATTTTTTTATGGAAAGCAATCTCGTCATCATTTGTCTGGTTGAGCGCAGTCGAAACCTCATTTTTCCTCATAAACCACTTAAAAAACAAAGGCAAAAACAATAATGGAATAAGTTTGGTAGAAATTGATAACCCTAAAACCACCGCAGCAAACTTCCATTTTCCACTATGCAACAAGTACAAGCTCCACACCAAAAAGAAAACCATCACCCCTTCAAAATGAAGATTCCCCGTCAATTCAATAATAATAAAAGGGTTTAAAACATACCAAAATATGTTGTAAACGGGAATGTTTAATTTTTCCAATAGTTTTTTTCCGAAGTATAAAGTCCCAAAATCGGCAGCAATAATAAGTAAGCGCATCACTATAACCGAACCTAGAATGCTTTTTCCAGCAAATACCCCAGCTATTACAAAACATAATTGATTGATAGGAGGGTAATTGGTAAAATGGCTCGCATTAAGTTTACCCATGCCTTCATATAATTCTTGTGCTTGGGCTACTGGAAAAATACCTTTACCAGTAAATGATTCTACAGTAAAAAGATACGGGTTAAACCCTTCCAAAATCATGCGTCCGTCCCAAATAAATCGGTAAAAATCTTGGGAAAGATTCGGTATGGCCAAAACAAAAATAGCTCTAAAAATAAATGCCAACCAAGTTAAAAACACCAGACGTGTTTTTAAAATTCCAACCAGTTTATAGAACAAAAAAAACAATGCCGAATAAAGCATTAAAAGCTTTACGTAATCGGTTCTAACCAAATCGTAAGCAAAAGAAATATAGAATAAAACGCTAAAAAACGCCCATAATAGAGGTATTCTGTTAAGTTTTAAAAAAGCAGAGTTTAATAGCATCATTCAAAGATAATACTATTTGATTTTACCAGCTACCGCTTAAACTGCTCTTAGTGGTAATAAAGTAACTAAAACCCCGCTGTTGCTTAGTGTGTTACCCAAAACGACTTGTAAAGTCTGCATAAAACAATAAATATGTTACATCCATTTAGTTAAGATTAAAATTTGTAAATTAGTAAATGAAACTTTCATAAGCAGTTCTACATATCCAAGGAAATGATTGTATGGAAGAACATGTGTTCAATAAAAAACAATAAAAACGCATGAAATTAAATTTATCTTTGTTATCATTAAAAGAACATAGTTATGGATATACAAGCAGAAATAGACTGGATACAGAAAGAGCTACAAGAAGTTAAAGATCCAGTATTTATAGAAGTTATTAAAAATATGCTGAAATATAGAAGAAAAGTTTCATCAGAGCGTATTAGTATTGAACAATTCAACAAAGAAATTAATGAGTCTATAGCAGATATTGAAGCAGGAAATTACCATACTCATGAAGAAGTAAAAATGATGATCAATCAATGGGGAAAAAGATAATTTGGACAAACCATGCTATTGCACAATTAAGCGAAGCATTTTTAGAGTTGTTAGAACAATCAGAATCCATAAAAACTGCCATAAGAGTTATTGATGAAATCCATGAATCCGCTTCCATACTAGCAACAGATCCAGAGATTTATAAATTAGACCCATACAGAAAAAATAATAAATATCCGCTGCTCCAAGCCTCCTGCCTTTATATCCCTCCTCTATATTCTCGTGCATTTTACCATGTAGCTGAATATCTTTAAAGCTGAATTTTTTTGTCCAGTTAACTATCGGCATGAACACCTCTTGGATTCTGTTCAGAGTAGTTTGTTGCGTTTGTCTTTATATTTAACCAGAGACACATCTTCACAAAATTTAATACTTTTTACACTGCCTATTACTATATCGTTATAGTTCATATTAATTACAAATAATCGGGAATACATGACTTCTGTCATAATTTTAAATTCATTCTTCCTGTAATTTTGATACATATTAAAAGATAAAATAAACATTTTAATTATGAATATTTCACATATAGAGCATATAGGAATAGCTGTTGAAAATCTTGAAGAATCCATTAAACATTATGAAGAGGTCTTGGGAATGAAATGCTATTCTATAGAAGAGGTTGTCGATCAAAAGGTGAAGACAGCTTTTTTTTTGGTAGGTAATACAAAAATTGAACTACTGGAAAGCACATCGCCCGATGGGCCAATAGGAAAATTTATTGAGAAAAAAGGACCAGGCATCCACCACATCGCCTTTGCGGTTAAAAACGCTACGGAAGCTTTAAAACAAGCGGAAGAACGCGGTGTAACACTCATAGACAAAGTGTCTAGAAAAGGAGCGGAGGGGCTGAACATAGGTTTTCTGCATCCCAAATCAACATTAGGGGTTCTAACCGAGCTTTGTTCAAAAGAATAAAACAACATTAAAAAGAGATAAGCAAATCCATAAAATAATGGCAAATCAAGATAAAATTAACGAACTCATTGAAAAAAGAGTTAAAGCACGATTAGGCGGCGGCGAAAAACGTATCGATTCCCAACATGCCAAAGGAAAGCTAACCGCCCGCGAACGCATCGATATTCTTTTGGACGATAACAGCTTTGAAGAGTTTGATATGTTTGTAACCCACAGAACAAAATCGTTCGGATTGGATAAGGAAATCTATTTATCCGATGGGGTTGTTACGGGGCACGGCACCATAGACGGTAAAATTGTGTATGTGTTCGCACAAGATTTTACGGTTTTTGGAGGGTCGCTTTCTGAAACCTATGCCCTAAAAATTTGTAAAATTATGGATATGGCCATGAAAATTGGTGTGCCTGTAATAGGACTTAACGATAGTGGAGGCGCACGTATTCAAGAAGGCGTTAGATCGCTTGCTGGTTACGCCGAAATTTTCCAAAGAAACATTATGGCGTCAGGGGTTATTCCTCAAATTTCTGCCATTTTAGGGCCTTGTGCAGGTGGTGCGGTATATTCTCCTGCATTGACTGATTTCACTATTATGACCGACAAAACAAGTTATATGTTTGTTACGGGCCCAAAGGTTGTAAAATCTGTAACAGGAGAAGTAGTGACAGCTGAAGAATTAGGTGGCGCCCATATCCATTCAACCAAATCAGGAGTATCCCATTTTTTAGCTGAAAATGATGAAGAAAATCTGATGCTTATTAGAAAATTATTAAGCTATCTACCATCTAATAATCTTGAAGAGCCACCAACAATTGCAACTTCAGATCCGATTGACAGACTAGACGATATCTTGAATACCATTATTCCAGAAAATGCAAACCAAGCGTATGATATTGTTGATGTCATTTCAATAATTACCGATAATAGCGAATTTTTAGAAGTCCACAGAAACTATGCGAAAAACATTGTGGTGGGGTTTGCCCGTTTTAATGGGCGTTCGGTTGGTATTGTTGCCAACCAACCTAAATATTATGCGGGTGTTTTAGATTGTGAATCATCAAGAAAAGCAGCCAGATTTGTTCGTTTTTGTGACGCTTTCAATATTCCAATTGTAACCTTAGTAGATGTTCCAGGGTTTTTACCTGGTACAGGGCAAGAATACGGAGGTATTATTCTTCATGGTGCAAAATTGTTATTTGCTTATGGTGAAGCTACCGTGCCAAAAGTAACCATCACACTTCGTAAATCGTATGGTGGTGCGCACGATGTGATGAGCTGCAAACAATTGCGTGGCGACTTAAATTATGCATGGCCAACCGCGGAAATTGCGGTAATGGGCGCTAAAGGAGCCGTTGAAGTGTTGGAAGGTTCAAACATTAGCAAAATTGAAGATGCTGATGAAAAACAGCACTACATTGAAGAGAAAGAACATGAGTACAATACCAAATTTGCTAACCCTTACGTGGCTGCTAAATATGGATTTATTGACGATGTTATAGAACCTCGAAATACACGGTTCAGGATTGTTAGGGCACTCGAGCTGCTCGCAAATAAAAAGGATGTAAATCCACCTAAGAAACACTCAAATATACCATTGTAATGACGCATATATTTTTAATGACCGATACCATAAGTGAAGGATACATTATTTTAATTACAGGGCTATTTATAGTTTTTAGTGGCTTGCTCATATTGACCTTATTTTTTAAATATGGGATGCCCGTGATGCTGTATGTCTATAAAATTATTACCAAAGGCCCCGATAAAAAAGTAAGTGAGATATCGTCTAAGGTCAACAATCAATTTACCGGTGAAATAGCAGCGGCTATTTCGGTGGCACTACACATGTACTTAAGTGCACAACATGATAACGAAAACGCGGTTTTAACCATAAAGCAAGCCAGAAAAATGTATTCTCCTTGGAGTTCCAAAATTTATGGTGCCTATAGAAATAGACTATAATTTAGGCATATTTTAAATCTGATAAAGACATATAAAAACATGAAACGAGCATGTTAAAAGCATTATTACCCAACGAAATGATTAATAGCGAACAGTCCCGATAGCTATCGGGATGACAATTAAAAAAAACAATAATATAAACTCATGAAAAATTTCACATTCAAAATAAACGAAAACAGTTACGGAGTTAAAATTGTTTCGCACGAAGATAACATCGTAGAATTAGAGGTAAATGGCACTTCTTATTCTGTTAAAATGAAAGAAGAGGTTAAAACAGTAAAAACCCCCACACTTGTTCGTAAACCCACAAGTGGCGCCATAGAGCCATTAAAAATCAACCCAAGTTCTTCAACCACTAAAATTATTGCGCCCATTCCAGGAGTGATATTGTCCATTAACGTGAAAGTGGGCGATATGATCAAGGTAGGCGATACATTATTGGTTTTGGAAGCCATGAAAATGGAAAACAGCATCACTTCTGAAAAATCAGGCAAAGTATCTGCCATCAATGTGAAAGTTGGGCAACAAGTACTGCAAAGTGAATTGATGATAGAATTGGAATAAAAAATAAAACGTCATTGCGGAGAGGTAACGACGAAGCAATCTTTTCTACTGAAAAAAATGTTGCGTCATTTAATATCCCACAATCACCAAAAACAAAAAAATGAAGAAAGTAATATTAATATTTGGAATTCTATCACTACTGGTTTTTATACGCCCTGTTTTAGGGTTGAATGCAAGCACAACAAATACAACAGTAACAACCACAACACTTAATCGAGCGGAAGATACCGAAGAAAAAAGTTTTGTTGCCGAGGCGGTTGATGGCATCAAGCAATTTTACCATTTTACAGGGTTTGCAAATGCCAAATCCGGTAATATACTTATGATTATAATAGGTATCGTATTTATATACCTAGGCATTAAATTTGATTATGAACCACTGCTTTTAATTCCAATTGGTGTAGGTGTCATGCTCGGAAACATTCCATTTGTGGCAGGCTATCAAACGGGTATCTACGAGACAGGCTCGGTATTAAACTACCTGTATTTTGGGGTCGTAAAAGGCGTTTATCCACCACTTATATTTCTAGGAATTGGGGCTATGACGGACTTTTCATCCCTTATTGCAAATCCTAAATTAATGCTTTTAGGGGCTGCTGCTCAAATAGGGGTGTTCGGAACATTTTTGGGAGCCTTGTATTTAGGTTTCAACTTGCCAGAAGCGGGAGCGATAGGAATTATTGGGGGCGCCGATGGACCCACAGCTATTTTCCTCTCGTCAAAACTGGCCAATGGGGTTAATATTCTGCCCGATGGAACAACCGTTAAAAACTTAATTGGCCCTATTGCCATTGCGGCCTATTCGTATATGGCATTGGTACCGGTCATACAACCGCCAATCATGAAGTTATTAACCACTAAAAAAGAACGATTGATACGCATGAAACCACCTAGAGCGGTTACTCAAAAAGAGAAAATGATTTTTCCAGTGGTGGCGTTGTTGCTCACAACCTTTATATCTCCTAGTGCATTGCCATTGTTAGGGATGTTGTTCTTTGGAAATTTATTGAAAGAATCCGGCAGAACAGAACGACTTGCAGATACCGCGCGTACTAAATTAATTGATATCGTTACTATTCTATTGGGTGTTACCGTTGGGGCATCTACCCAAGCAGATATTTTTATTACCAACGATTCCTTGAAGATTTTTGGATTGGGAGCCATCTCGTTTGTAATTGCAACCATGGGCGGTCTGCTTTTTGCAAAATTCATGAACCTTTTCCTTAGAGGAGACAACAAATTAAATCCACTTATTGGAGCAGCTGGGGTTTCGGCGGTTCCAGATAGCGCCAGGGTTGTACATGCCGTAGGCATTAAAGCCGACCCCCATAATTATTTATTAATGCACGCTATGGCACCAAATGTTGCCGGCGTGATTGGGTCTGCCATTGCTGCAGGTATCATATTGAGTTTTTTAGGATAATTTAAAAAAGTTAGAAAAAAAAGAGACGAATTTAAAATACAAGATGATGGACATACCAAATAAAATGACAGCCGAAGATGCTGTAAAGTTGATAAAATCAGGAGATAGAGTATTGATTCAAGGAGGCTCTGCAACACCACAAACGCTTATTAGGGCCATGGTGGCAAGAGGACCGGAATTAAGAGGCGTAAACATAGTCCATTTACATACCGAGGGCGAATGCGGTTACGTAGCACCGGAATTACGGGAAAGTTTTCATACCAGTGCTTTTTTTATAGGCGGGAACATTAGAAAAATGGTAGGCGATACCGTTGATTATATCCCCGTTTTTTTAAGCGATATCCCTAGTTTGTTCCGTCAAGGCTATATGGATTTAGATGTGGTTATGGTCAATGTGTCACCCCCAGATAAACATGGTTTTTGTTCTTTGGGAGTTTCGGTAGATATTGTTATTTCTGGTATAGAACAAGGAAAAAAAGTGATAGCGCAAATAAACCCAAAAATGCCGCGTACCTTTGGTGATGCCATTGTACATCTAAAAAACTTTGATGCTTGTGTTGAAGTTGATGAAGAAATTCATGAAATGAAATTTGTAGCGCCTTCAGAGGAAGAGCAAGCCATTGGAAAAAATATCGCTGAAATAATTGAGGATGGCGCTACCCTGCAAATGGGTATTGGTGGTATTCCCAATGCGGTTTTAACCTATTTAACCAATCATAAAAACTTGGGCGTACATACTGAAATGTTTTCGGAAGGTATTGTTGATTTAGTTGAAAGAGGCGTGGTAAATGGATCTAAGAAAAAAGTAAATCCTTATAAAATTGTTTCAGGTTTTGCTATGGGCACAAAAAGATTATACGATTTTATGGATGACAATGCCGAAATAGAAATGATGGACATTGCTTATGTAAACGATACCTCTGTCATTCGCCAAAACCCAAAAGTAACCGCCATAAATTCTGCCATAGAAATTGATATTACCGGGGAGGTTTGTGCCGATTCCATTGGTACCAGAATGTTTTCGGGTGTTGGTGGTCAAATGGACTTTATGCGAGGTGCCGCTTTATCAAAAGGAGGAAAGCCCATAATAGCCGTAAATTCCACTACATTGAAAGGGATTTCTAAAATTGTGCCTATGTTAAAACAAGGAGCAGGTGTGGTAACCACTCGTGCCCATGCCAGATTTGTTGTGACCGAGTTTGGAATAGCCGAATTATTCGGTAGAACCTTAAAACAACGGGCACAAGCTCTTCGGGATATTGCACACCCAGACCATAGGGAAGCACTGGATAAAGCTATTTTTGAGAGATTTGGAAGTAGTGTAACGGTTTAATATAATACGAAATAGTATGGAAACTAATAAAAAACTTTTTCCAGAATTTGCTCCTGTAACCAAACAGCAGTGGATTGAGAAAGTAAATGCCGATTTAAAAGGGGAAGATTTTAACAGAAAATTAGTTTGGAAAAACTTAAACGATATTGATTTTCAGCCTTTTTACAATGTAGAAGATTCATTAAATTATCTTACCAATACAGGTGAAAACACTCCAGCATTGATTAATTATAGAAGCATTAAGGTAACTTCTGAGGAAAGCGGTAATCAACAGGCTTTAAAAGCTGTTAGCGAAGGCGTTACGGGACTTCTTTTTGAATTGGAAGAAAATGTTCCTGCATCAACCCTTTTAAATGGCATTAATTTGAACCACACGGCAGTTTCGTTCATTTTATCCAAAAAAGCGGTCGGTTTTACAAAAGATTTCTATGGCTTTGTTGAAGATAATATCCATAACCATAAAAATTTAAGAGGTTATTTCGATTTAGGAATTATTTCCAATTACATCACAACGGGCACCATCGATGTTCAACAGTTTGAAACCTTGGTGAACCTTGTGAAATTATGGAAAGAGTATCCTAATTTTAAAACCATAACCATTTCTGGCACCGCTTATTTAGATGCAGGCTCCAACCAGGTTCAAGAAGTGGCATACACCTTAAACTCATTGATTTATATAATTGAGCAATGTTTGGATCGGGATATAAACGTGCAAGCTGTTTTTAACAGTCTGCATGTGCAATTGGCCATTGGGTCCGAATATTTTGTTGAAATTGGCAAGTTTAGAGCTTTTAATAGCTTACTTCATGAGATTGCCAAAAAGTATGGCGTCGCCGATTTTAAACATACTTTAACTGCCAAAACATCGGTTTGGAGTAAATCGGTAACGGATGCGCACACCAATTTATTGCGGGCCACCACCGAAGCCATGTCGGCAATTTTAGGAAATGCGGACGGCGTTTTAATTGATGCCTATGATAAGGAATTTAACAAGGCTTCCGACTTTTCCAATAGAATCGCTGCCAATATTGCCACTATTTTAAAAGAGGAATCGTATTTTGGAAAAGTAGCAAATCCGGTGGATGGCTCGTATTATATAGAGGAAGTCAGTACGAAAATAGCCAAAAAAGCTTTGGAACTGTTTAAAACGATTGAAGCTGAAGGTGGATTTTATAAAGCGTTTGAAAATGAATGGATCCAAACACAAATTGCTAAAATCCGTCAGGAAAAAATAAAATTGATAAGCCAAAGACGCTTGCCGATGGTTGGGGTGAATAAATATCCAAACCTTATGGAAAAAGTGGCATCGAAGGTGCTTTCAGAAGGAGCAAAAAGCAATTCAAAAGTATTGACTCCCAGAAGGGCTTCCTTGGAAATTGAAGCTTTACGGAAGGTGACCGAGCAAATAGTGGAGGAAACAAAAAAGCGTCCTATTGTAGAATTGACAAGTTTCGGAAACTTGACCATGCGTAAAGCAAGAGCTGCTTTTTCGTATGATTTTATTGGGGTTTCAGGTTTTGAAGTATGGCAGGAAAAAAGCTATGACAGTGCAAAACAAGCGGCTGAAGCTAGTGCAAAATCAGAATCTGATGTGGTGGTTATTTGTAGCTCAGACCCAGATTACGATGAAAGTGCACTACTTTTTGTTGAAACATTTAGAGCCATTAATTCTGAAAAAGTACTTTTGTTGGCAGGAAATCCTGTTGAAATGATGGATGCCTTGACCAAAGCAGGTTTAGATGGTTGTATCCATTTAAAATCGGATGTGATACAGACCATTGCTGGTGTTCAGAAAAAAATTCAGAAGAATAATAAAATATTAAACGGATGAAATCGCAAAAAAATCTTCTTATCAAATAACGAAGAAGATTTAGCGATTGCATTTGACCATTGAAAAATAATAACTAGGACAAATGAAACTTCCATAGTGAGTTCTCGATAATTAAGTGAATGATTATATGGAAGAACCATGTGACAGTTAAAAAACAAATAATATAGACTCATGAAATGAGCATGTTTTATAGTATATTATTCAAAAAACAGTTGTTTAATAGCGAATAACATATGACCGTTGAAAAATAATAACAAGAACATATGAAACCAAATTTTTCAGATCTCACATTAGATACCGTTAAAAAACAAGCAACGGTACTATCAAATAATCAACAAATTTGGAATACACCTGAGGGCATTCCTGTAAAAACGCATTTTTCCAAACACGATATCGAACATGCAGAACATCTGGATTTTGCTGCAGGATTGCCGCCGTTTATGCGCGGACCTTACAGTACGATGTATGTTACCAGACCGTGGACCATTCGCCAATACGCAGGATTTTCAACTGCCGAAGAATCCAATGCATTTTATAGAAGAAACTTGGCTGCGGGCCAAAAAGGACTTTCAGTAGCCTTCGATTTAGCCACACACAGAGGGTATGATTCCGATCATCCACGGGTTACTGGCGATGTTGGAAAAGCTGGGGTTGCCATCGATTCTATATTGGATATGGAGATTTTATTCGACCAGATTCCGTTAGATAAAATGTCCGTTTCCATGACCATGAACGGGGCTGTTTTACCAATTATGGCTTTTTACATTGCAGCTGCTAAAAAACAAGGCGTGTCTTTAGACCATTTGAGCGGTACTATTCAAAACGATATTTTAAAGGAATTTATGGTGCGTAACACCTATATTTATCCGCCATTACCATCCATGAAAATTATTGGCGATATTTTTGAATACACCACTAAAAACATGCCTAAGTTCAACTCTATTTCTATAAGTGGTTACCACATGCAAGAAGCGGGTGCAACGGCAGATATTGAATTGGCATACACCTTGGCAGACGGGATGGAATATATTAGAACAGGGTTGGCATCTGGTTTAAAAATAGATGAATTCGCCCCCAGATTGTCATTTTTCTGGGCGGTTGGCATGAACCACTTTATGGAAATCGCTAAAATGCGTGCGGCTCGTATGCTTTGGGCAAAAATCATCAAATCGTTCAATCCAAAAAACCCAAAATCCATGGCGTTGCGTACCCATAGCCAGACGTCTGGGTGGAGTTTGAGTGAGCAAGATCCGTTCAACAATGTCGCTAGAACCTGTATTGAAGCGATGGCAGCAGGGTTGGGTGGAACGCAATCTTTACACACCAATGCGTTGGATGAAGCCATTGCATTACCAACCGATTTTTCGGCGAGAATTGCGCGTAACACCCAAATTTATATTCAGGAGGAAACCCAGATTACCAAATCTGTTGACCCTTGGGCAGGTTCATATTATGTGGAATATTTGACCCAGGAAATTGCAAAAAAAGCTTGGAAACTTATTGAAGAAGTAGAGGAATTGGGTGGAATGGCGAAAGCGATTGAAACGGGCGTTCCTAAAATGCGTATTGAAGAAGCTTCGGCACGTAAACAAGCACGTTTGGATTCCGGACAGGATATTTTGGTTGGGGTGAATAAATTTAGAACCGACGAAAAATCGAATATCGAGATTTTGGACATTGATAATTCTACCGTAAGATTATCCCAAATAGAGCGTTTGAAAAAATTAAGAGCCAACAGAAACCAAGATGTGGTGGATGCTAATTTAAAAGCACTATCGGCTTGTGCGGAAACAGGAAAAGGGAATTTATTGGAATTAGCTGTTGAAGCTGCCGAAAATTTTGCGACCTTAGGTGAAATATCCGATGCTTTGGAAGTTCATTTTGGGCGTCATAAAGCGGATACTAAATTAATAAGCGGCGTGTACAGTAAAGAAGTAAATAACGATGCCACATTTGTGAAAGCACAAGAGGTTGCCGATAAATTTGAAGAAGTTGAAGGCCGACGCCCCCGTGTGATGATTGCCAAAATGGGACAAGATGGGCATGATAGGGGCGCTAAAGTAGTGGCTTCCAGTTTTGCCGATCTAGGTTTTGATGTGGATATGGGACCCTTGTTCCAAACCCCTGAAGAAGTGGCTAAACAAGCCATTGAAAATGATGTGCATTTTGTGGGTGCATCCAGTTTGGCGGCAGGCCATAAAACCTTAATTCCCCAGTTAATTGGTGAGTTGGAAAAATTGGGAAGACCCGATATTATGGTGTTTGCTGGTGGTGTGATACCAGAGCAAGACTATCAATATTTATTAGACCGTAAAGTGGCTGCCATTTTTGGTCCGGGAACGGTCATCTCTAAAGCTGCTATTTCCATTATGGAAAAATATTTGGAACAGGAATGATGTTTGAATGAATTATAAAAGTAAGAGGTTGAATTTTAAGCTATTATATCATTGAGAGTAGTTGAAACATATTGAAGCATGGTGAAACATTAGGTTTTCGACTGACGTTTATACCGAAATATTGGATTACTTTTCAGATAACCTTTTTTATTTGTTATCAAAAGTATCTAATCTCAAAACTGGGAGCATTTATAAATATTTCATAATACAATTAAATCAAATGTTAACACATAAAATAAAGAAATTATGAAAACAAAACTAATCCTCTTTACATTAATTTTTACTATTACTTTAACAACATTCGGACAAATTTGCGGTACACCATCTTATAGTAATGAAAACCAACAACAGAAATCGAGTACTATTAAATCAAGTAATAGCCAATACCTAAACAATTCAACAAGCATCTGTGTAAGCGTAAAGTATCATATCGTAAGACAAACAAATGGTACAGGAGGGTTTAACTCTTCTAATTTAATTAATGTTACCAATACGTTAAATGAAGCATATAACGAACATAAAATTTACTTTAACAATCTTGGTTACGATTTTATTAACAATTCAACTTATTACGATATTGATGATACAAATAACGCAACAGAATTTGATACATTAGTACAAATCAATAATGATACTAACGCAATTAATATTTATATAGTTAATAGTGCTGCAAGCTATAATGGCAAAGCTAATGGGATTTTAAGCCGAGAACTTGTTATTGATATAAATTATGCTGCAACTAATGTTTTAGCTCACGAAATTGGACATTGCCTTAATTTATGGCACACTTTTCATGGTTCGTTCGCAGAACCGGCCTCTGCGCAAGATCCAAATGCATGTTCTGAGAACTTTAATGGTTTAAATTGTGAAACATGTGGAGATTACGTTTGTGACACTCCAGCAGATGCCAATATTGGAAATTCAGGAGGTTATAATCCCGCACTTGATAATATCATGTCATATTATTTTCCTTTCGACAAACTTACTTCGGGTCAAAACACAAAAATGCGACAAGCATTTGATTCTTCTTCAATATTACAAAACGTAATTAGCAATAGTTGCTCCATTCCTGAACTAGATGGCAGTTCAATTGTTTGTAATTCAAATACTACTTTTACATTGCAAAACGGAGGAACATCCGTTACTTGGCAAGTTTCTTCCAATCTTCAAATTGTTTCTTCAAATAATTCAAGTATCACAGTAAAATCTCAAAGTGCTAATAGTAGTGGTCAAGGTTTTATTGAGGCGATACTTCCTTACGAAACTCTAATTCAAAATGTATGGGTAGGCAAACCACAAAGTGTGTTAAGTCTTACCCATGTACCAACTTTTGGTTGTACTAGGGGAGAAATAGAGGTTGATTCAGGTGGCGCTGGAGCAGACCAATTTGAGTGGCTTATTGTAGGAGGCACCATTGTAATTCCAAATGTCAACTCAAACATCTACACGGGAGGGGGAACCATTTTTGTTGACCCAATTGATGGCCCCTATGGTTTTACTGTAAAAGTAAGAGCAAAAAATAGTTGTGGAGATTCCGAGTGGTATACAAAATATATCCCTACCGATTGTTCTGGTGGTACTCCCCTTAGAAGCACTATGTTTCCAGATAATGACTTAATATTATATCCTAATCCTGCTAGTCAAACAATTTTCGTTAACTTAAATTCATTAAATAATGAAAATAATTTGAATAACAACGAAAAAGAATACACTTACGAACTTTATAACTTACAAAGCGTTTTAGTTAAAAAAGGTAAATTGTCATATACTAAATTTGATATAGATGTATCAAACCTTAAAAAAGGAAGGTATGTTTTAAAAATTAATGGTACAAAAAACGAAATTCAACACATAATTGTCAAATAAAAACTATAATCATGAAAAACTTAATCTTATTATTCAGCATTATTTTATCTTTTAGCTCATGTAGCCAAAATGATGAAGGAAAAATAGACAACATCTCTATTGTTGGAACTTGGAAGTTAATAGAAGTTTATTCTAGTGATGGCGGGAGTCAGCCTCGGTGGTTTTCGGTTGATAATGGATATACGTATACATTTGAAAGTAATGGAACATTTAATTCTACAAGATTTTCTGAATGCCAGACTGGTAAATTTTCTTTCACTTCACGGCAGTTAATATTGAATTATGACTGTAAGGATTTCACATCTGGTATTGAGTCTCCAGCCGGAACTTTTGTAGAAAACTTTACAAAAAATAATAACGAGATTATTCTTAAACCAACTTATATAACTTGTATAGAAGGCTGTGGTTATAAATTTATTAAGATTGCACAATAAAGCTTATTCTATATGTTTTTTGCTTCGATTATATATTGAACTCATTTAAAGTTTTTGGATTGGCTAAAAAATTATCCTTTTTCACCCATTTTTCACCTTTTTTTAGTTACGTAGCGATGCTATGCAACTAAAAAAAGCCTTCAACTAATCACAAAATGATTAATTTTCGCCTCAATCCAAAAACTTTAAATGAGTTCATTATTTAAAAACTATAAGTCATGAAAAACTTAATCTTATTATTCAGCATTATTTTATCTTTTAGCTCATGTAGCCAAAATGATGAAGGGAAAAGGGACAACAACTCTATTATTGGTGCTTGGAAGTTAGTGGAAATTTATTCGAGTGATGGTGGTAGCAACCCTCAATGGAATCAAATAAATAATGGATTTACCTACACCTTCTACAATAATGGGGATGTTAAATCTAGCAAATTTAATTGTGATGGTAAATATAAAATAAATACTAGCAATAGTTTGCATATAGAATTTGATTGCGACGATAGTAAAATGAAAGGTAATTTTGATTTTACGTTTTTGGAAAACAATTTAATTTTCACACTTAATCCCAATACTTGTATTGAAGGATGTACCGAAAAGTTCATGAAAATTGAAGAATAAAATAAATGTGTAAAATAGAAAAAATAGCAGCTTAGGGCTAAGCTTGATGGTTTACTCTTTTCCTGTTTTCCGCTATGAAACACCCGGAAAAAAAATTGAAAAGGAACAAAATTTGAAAAATGTCTTAGAAAATACAAAAATTTAACTTTTAACGCTCTGAGAATGTAATATTTGAAATTCCAATTAATATTTTAATAAATACTGGGATTTGGTGCAACACCCATTTCAAAAAAAAATTCAGTATTTACAGGGGCTTCTGAGGGTCTTTCTAAAAAGTGCGGAAAACAGGGGGGGCGGGTTTTTATTGTTTTTAATTTTTTCGCCATAATGTTTTGGCGGTAGCGCAAACTTTATCGCTTCCTTCAATTTTTATGGTATGCACAAACGAACCATTTTCAATATCTATATTGGTTAGAGACAAAACAGTGTCGCCAAATTGAGCTTCAGAAATAAACCGACCATCAATTTCATGTAAATAATAGTTATCTACAATGTCTTCTGGAATGGATTCAATCACCCATTGTAAATATCTAATATTGTTCACATGTTTATTCATATCGGTGTCAAACCTATTCACTCTAAATTGTTTTATATGGGTTGCAAAATCTATAGCTTCTATTTTTTTCTTGATGTTTTTATTAATGGATTCTTCACTATTAATCGGCCATTTTTCTTTAATATCATTAAAAATAGGCATCGGTTTTCTTTTTTCAATATCGAAGAAAACCCATAAACCCTTGGCTCGACCTATTATGTTTTGTTGTTCATCAAAAATAATATTTTCTCTATATCCTTTAATTGAAGAATAGCTTGATAACCAAGTTCTAATGGTTATTTTCTCTTTATAATTAGGATAACGATTTATTTGCATAGCACCTGAAACCAAAACCCATCCTATGTTTTTTTTAACGAGGTCAAATAAACTATGGTTTATTGAATAACAATGGTCTGCTGCGGTTTCCTCAAGTAAAGCTAACATTATGGTAGGCGTTGCCAGTCCCAATTTATTCATTTCAAAATATCTGAGCTCAAAGTGTTTGTCAAAATAGTTTTCAAACGTCATTTTGGTCATTTCAAAAAGTCTTGATTTTATGTTTTATTAAAATCTTTAAATTTTTCAATAATGTTTTCGGCGGCTTTCACGGGTGAAATTTCAGAAGCGATAATGTCTTTTTCCAAAACCGAAAGTTTGCTGGCAATATCTTTGTTACCATAAAACATGCGCTTTAGTTCTTCATTGATATTGTTGTACATCCATCGTATTTTTTGATGGTTTCTGTTTTTGATGAAATAGCCATTTTCTGTAACCAATTGCTTATATTTTGTAATGGCGTCCCAAACGGTACTTATGCCTGTATTTTTTGTTGAAGAGGCTTTGGTAACTACGGGTTCCCAACCAGAGTCCGATTGCGGAAAAATATGCAGCGCGTTTTGGTATTGCAAGCGTGCCATTTCGCTGTTACGAACATTATCGCCATCGGCTTTATTGATAACCACCATATCGGCCATTTCCATGATGCCTTTTTTAATGCCTTGAAGCTCATCGCCGGCACCCGCCAACATTAAAAGCAGAAAGAAATCGGTCATGCCATGGACAGCCGTTTCAGATTGCCCAACCCCAACGGTTTCAACTAAAACAACATCGTAACCCGCCGCTTCGCAAAGCAACATGCTTTCGGCAGTTTTGTTGGCAACCCCACCAAGTGTGGTGCCAGAAGCTGACGGACGAATGTAAGCGTTCTCCAAATTGCTCAATGCTTCCATACGGGTTTTATCACCCAAAATACTGCCCCTAGAACGTTGGCTACTCGGGTCTATACTCAAAATAGCCACTTTATGACCTTGCGTGATGAGGTGTTTGCCAAAAACTTCAATAAAGGTGCTTTTGCCCACACCAGGCACGCCGGTAATGCCAATTCGGATGGAATTTCCGGAAGCAGGTAAAATGGCTTGAATGATAGCTTTGGCAAGAAGTTTGTCGCTTTCTAAATTACTCTCAATAATAGTAATGGCTCTTGACAGAATAACGCGGTCGCCACTTAAAACGCCATCAATATAGGCTTGTGCGGTCAGTCTGCTTTTAGGTTTGTAGTTCGTCATTTATTGGCTGAAAATTACAGTTATAAAGATACTGATAATGTGAAAAATTTGTGGTGTTTTATAGTATGTATTTTATTAAAAAGTAGCTTTTAATATAAAAATGTTTTATATATTTGGACAATATTTGTCTAAAATAATTTTGACCAATGAAATCACTAGGCGACACTTTAAAATCTGCTAGAGAAGAAAAAGATTTGATACTACGAAAAGTTGCGGCTAAAGTAGATATAGATCAATCTCTGATTAGCAAGTTCGAGAAAAACGAAAGAAAACCTACATTGGAACAAATCGTGAGACTTGCTAAGTTTTATGAACTTTCCGAAAGTGAATTAGTGATAAATTGGTACTCAGAAAAAATTGCAGAAGAACTGAAATACACCGAATCTACTTCCGAAATATTGAAAGTAGCAGAAGAAAAAATTAACTATTATAAAGCTCAAGAAAATGGAAAATAAGAAAATGAAAGTTGCAGAATTATTTGCAGGAGTTGGAGGTTTTCGTCTTGGACTGGAAAAAAGTAACTACGAAGTTGTTTGGAGTAATCAATGGGAACCTTCAACCAAAATACAACATGCTTCAATGGTTTACGAAGCTCGTTTCGGAAAAGAAAATCATTCTAACGAAGATATTAATGAAGTTGTAACAAGAAATGTTGAGGAAATTCCGGATCACGATTTATTAGTTGGTGGATTTCCTTGTCAAGATTATTCTGTCGCAACTACTTTACACAATTCTAAAGGTTTAAAAGGGGAAAAAGGGGTTCTTTGGTGGTCAATTCATAAAATCTTAGAGAACAAAAAGAACAAACCAAAATATTTGTTTTTAGAAAATGTTGATAGACTTTTGAAATCACCAGCAAAACAAAGAGGACGTGATTTTGCTGTAATGCTACAAAGTCTAAATGACTTAGGCTATGCAGTAGAATGGCGTGTTATCAATGCAGCAGAATACGGAATGCCACAAAGAAGAAGAAGAGTTTTCTTTATTGGTTATCATAAATCAACAGAGATTTACAAAATGCTTCAAAAATCAAATAAAAATGATTGGTTAACCGAAGAAGGAACTATTGCAAATGCTTTTCCTGTTGCAAAAACAAATTCAATTCAAGAAGTCGAATTAAAAGGAGATTTAGTTGAAATAACAAAAAATTTCAATAAGAACGGAAAATTGTCACCTTTTCAAAATACAGGTTTGCTTATAAGAGGTAAAATTTATACGATTAAAACAGAACCAAATTATGATGGTAAAAAAACTGTTTTAGCAGATGTTTTACAAAATGGAGAAGTTACCCCTGAATTTTTTATTGACGATAAAGATAAAGACAAATGGGAATATTTAAAAGGAGCAAAAACCATAGAACGTAAATCACCAGATGGTTTTGTCTATAAATATTCAGAAGGTGGAATGATTTACCCAGACGCATTAGATAATGCTTCAAGAACCATAATTACAGGAGAAGGAGGAAAATCACCTTCAAGATTTAAACACGTAATTGTTTCTGAAAGAGGTTTAAGAAGATTAACACCAATCGAATTAGAAAGACTGAATATGTTTCCAGATAATCACACCAAATTAGATGGAATTACCGATACAAAACGAGCTTTTTTTATGGGAAATGCTTTAGTTGTTGGTGTTATCGAAAAAATTGGGTCAGCACTTTTCAAACAGATAAACGAATTTGAATATGCTTGATATTACTTCGGCAGGTTCAATTATTGATTTTGCAAAACTATTAAAAAATCAAACTTTAAGACAAGCCTGTGGTTCTGAAATTGAAAAACACGGTTATAAAGGAAAAGGAAATTTTGGTCAAATATTAGAAAAATTCTATTTCGGCTATGAACCAAATTCTGATGCAGAACCTGATTTTAAAGAAGCAGGAATCGAACTAAAATCAAGTCCATTAAAGACTTTGAAAAATGGAGATTTTCGATCAAAAGAAAGACTTGTTCTAAATATCATAAACTATTTAGAAGTTCATAAAGAAGAATTTGAAACAAGTTCGTTTTGGAAGAAAAACGCACATTTACTTTTGGTGTTTTATCTTCACGACAAAGATTTAGATTTACTTGATTACTTAATAAAGCTAATTGACGGTTGGCAATATCCAAACGAAGATTTAAAAATTATCAAAAAAGATTGGGAATTTATCAATCAAAAAATTAAGAAAGGAAAAGCTCACGAATTATCTGAAGGAGATACGTTTTATCTTGGTGCTTGTACAAAAGGTTCAACTGCTTTAAAATCGTTCAGAAATCAACCTTTCAATGAAGAACAAGCAAAACAAAGAGCCTATTCTTTAAAACAAGGTTATGTAAATCATATAATCGCAAATATAGCTCAAGAAGAAACTGCTATTTATGGAAAAATAATTGAACAGCCAGAAATTCTTGATTTAGTTCAGTCAATTGAAGATGTTGTTGTTTCTAAATTCATACCTTTCTATGGAAAATCAGCAGAACAGATTGAAAAAGTATTAGGTTTGGACTTAAACCAAAAAGCCAAAAGTTATTTTGCAAATCTCACAAACGCAATTCTTGGTCTTAAACTCGGTCAGAAAATAGAAGAATTTGAAAAAGCAGATATTCAAGTCAAAACCATTCGGCTCAAAGAAAACAACTTGCCAAAAGAAGATATTTCATTTCCAACTTTTGAGTATAAAGAATTGATTGAAACTGATTGGGAAGATTGTGATTTCAAGAATATTTTAGAAAGTAAGTTTTTCTTTGTGTTTTATCAATTTGAGAATGAGAATTTGATTTTAAGAAAAGTAAAGTTTTGGAATATGCCTCATAATGATATTCTTGAAGCAAAAAATGTTTGGAGAGAAATGGTGGAGACCGTTTCAAATGGAGAAATCGTAAAAGAAGTAACCGACAAAGGCGTAAGAAAAACGTATTTTCCAAAGAAAACTGAAAATAGGATTAGTCACGTAAGACCACACGCAAGAAATGCAGCAGACACTTATGAATTACCTATTGCAGATAAATTGACAGGACTGACAGAATATACAAAACATTGTTTTTGGCTAAACGCAAGTTATGTTAAAGAAGAAATATATCTGAAATAAGTCAAAACTTCAAATGATTCCTGATTCCGCGTTAGCGATTGAAGCGTTATCCTTTTTAAAACGGGATGAAGTACATGGTTACGGGATGAAGTACATGGTTAAATGATAGTTAGATTGCTTGGGTAGTTTCTGCCTGCAATGACGGTAAACGATTGTTTTAAAAAGATCTAAGCAAAATATTTATATTCCATGAGTTCATTAATTTAAAATGTAATCTCACGAATAAAAGCGCGACCCGTAGGGTAACGCACAAATAAAAACATTTCAACTGGACTTTATATTACGTAATAGATTCCTGCCTACGCAGGAATGTTAAACTTTTGAAGCCAACGATTTAAAAAACACATAACCAAAGCCTAAGAACAGCATCAGGTGAAACGGGAACAGTCCGAAATCGCCCCCTTGGTCTCCTACTATAAAGGCGCTGTACATACCAAAAGCGAAATAGGCCATAAGCAACCCTTCGAAAATAACGTGTATTGATACTGTTTTTTTGATGTATTTATTCTTTTTCCAGCCTTCTTTTAAGGAACTGATATTGAATTTCGGTGTGCGTACAAATTCGCTTTTCTTGCCCCAATGCCCTTCTAATACCGCAATGGAATTATGTAGTGAAAAGCCCATGGCTATTGAGAAAAACACAAAAAACATGCCTATATAACGGATGAAGTTTTTAAAGCCACTGCCATACATATTTTTATACATAAACCAATAGCAAATGAAGAATATGATAGAGCTTACCACAAAGAAACTCATCACATAAAAATAAGGTTTTAAGTGGGTGTACTCATTTTTAATGTATAGCATAGGGATGCTAAGGACTGCCACTATAAGCACATTTAAAAACATGGTGCTATTTAATAAATGCAACAAACCATGTAACTTGGTTTTTGATGAAATGTTTTCGCTTTTTAAAACGCGCCATAACATTTTCCTGAAATTCTCCGCGCCTCCTTTGTTCCATCTAAATTGTTGCGAACGTGCTGCGCTGATGACTATTGGCAATTCGGCAGGGGTTTCAACATTTTCTAGGTATTTGAATTTCCAGTTTTTTAATTGGGCACGGTAGCTTAAATCCAAATCTTCGGTAAGCGTATCGCCTTCCCAATTGCCGGCATCGATAATGCAGGTTTTTCTCCAAAGCCCCGCAGTCCCGTTAAAGTTGATAAAGTGTCCTTTACTGTTTCTGCCAACTTGTTCCAAAGTAAAATGCGCATCAAGGGCAAAGGCCTGTATTTTTGTAAGTATGGAATAGTTGCGGTTTAAATGCCCCCAACGGGTCTGTACCACGCCAATATTTTCATCCTTAAAATAAGGAACGGTCCGTTTTAACCAATCGGGTTCCGGTAAAAAATCGGAGTCAAAAATAGCAATGAATTCACCTTTGGCTATTTTCAAACCTTCTTTAAGCGCGCCCGCCTTAAAACCGGTTCTATCGGTTCTGGTGATGTGTTTAATATCCAGTCCTGTAGCTTTTAAAGCTTCCACATGTGCACGTGTGGTCTCAACCGTTTCATCTGTGGAATCGTCCAATACTTGAATTTCCAGTTTGTTGTTTGGATAGTCCATTTTTGCAATGTTATCCAGCAAACGTTCCATCACGTACATTTCGTTATATACAGGAAGTTGTATGGTTACATAAGGAATTTCCTCTGGTTTTGAAAAATCGAAAGTTGGGGAATTATCCTTAACTTTTTTAGAAGCTAGGTAATTCATCAATAAATTTAATTGCGCCAATGCATACATGAAAATAAGCAAAAGGGAAATAGTGTAAATGATGATAATGGTGGTTTCTAGAATCATTTTTTAATACTGTATTTAAAAATCCAACTTAAGATTTTTACGCCTGCAAATATACTACCTTTTATGGTTCCTGAAACTTTTGAGATGCCTATTCTGTTTCGGTAGTTTACAGGTATTTCTGTATATGTTAACTTTTGTTTTAAAGCTTTTAGCTGCATTTCCACAGTCCAACCGTAGGTTTTATCAACCATATTAAGCATCAATAACTTATTATATTTTATGGCTCTAAACGGACCAAGATCGGTAAATGTAGCACCAAAAAAGAGTTTCATTAAATTGGTTGCTAGCCAATTACCAAAAATTTGAGGGGTTGTCATAGATCCCGGTTCCCGTAAATTTTTTATGCGGGCCCCAATAACAAAATCAATATCATTTTCGATAATGGGGGCAGTTAGTTTAGTTAGTTCTTCCGGAAAATCGCTATAATCGCCGTCTAAAAACACAATAATATTTGGTTTATTTTTTTGGTTGGCAATGTAATCCAAACCTTTTAGGCAAGCATTACCATAGCCTCTATTTTTTTCCGTTAATACGGTGGCACCTGCTTTTTTAGCATGTTCCTCGGTACCATCGGTTGAATTATTGTTTACCACGATTATTTCATTTACAATCTTGGGAATGTCATTTATAACTTTTACAATAGATTCAGCTTCGTTATACGCAGGAATAATGACTTTTATATTAGGCATTAAGTATCAACTTTAAGTCGCAAAAATACAATAGTTTTAGTTAATTATTTAACAAAACATTAAGATTTTGTTAAATTATTTGTTGTTCAGCAAGTCCATTAAGTCCACATCATTTCCCAATAGAATTTCGTTGGAATTGATGCGATCTTTCATGCCATCATTTTCCAATTTTAAAACACCACGGGGGCAAACCGCAGCACAGATACCGCAACCCACACAGCTGGAGCGTACTATATTTTCGCCTTTTTGGGCGTAGGCGCGCACATCGATGCCCATTTCGCAATACGTAGAGCAGTTGCCACACGAAATACATTGGCCGCCATTGGTGGTAATCCTAAACTTAGAGAACATACGTTGTTGTAACCCTAATATGGCGGCAAAAGGACATCCAAACCGGCACCAAACCCGGTTGCCAAAAATGGGATAGAAGCCCGTGCCAATAACACCCGAGAAAATGGAACCGATATACAAGCCATAAGCCGCACGTAAACTGCTGGATTTTATTAAAAATATTTTGTCGCTGGTACCTGTATAATGCATGGCGAATAACGCAGCAATCACTACAAAATAGCCTATGGCACCATACCGTGCGTCTTTGGCAAGTTCCTGTCTTTTAAAAATCATCACTGTTGCAAAAACAAGGGTCAGCAATATACCAACGCCCCATAAGAATGTGCTTCGGGTTAGCCAAAATTTATTAGGGTCGCTTCCTAAATACGAGTAAATTACAGCGGTTGTCATGATGACTGAAAACACCAAAACCGAATGGATCAACCACCGTTCCAGTTTCCAGGCCGATAGTTTTTTGTTGCTGAGATGCCTAAAGGAATCGCCCGCGGTTTCAGCCAAGGCACCACAACCACAAACCCATGAGCAATACCAACGTTTTCCATATTTGTAAGTAAGGATTGGAGAGATGACAAAAATTGAAAGTACGCCAAAAATAAGCATCATTAACCCAAGTGTGCCCGATGACAATAAACCGTTTACAGACCAGCTGTCAAACAAATAATAGTTTAATGGCCAGATGCTCTTTAGGTCGTAATACGGTAAATTGTAGTCGGGACTCGTGTTTAGCCGCGACATAAATTCCGGAATAAGAAAAGCAAGCCCCAGTTGAAAAAACATGACGGATGCGGTACGTAACTGTTCGTATCGATTATGCCCATATTTCAGCATGAATTTATAACCAAACACCAAAATAGCTAAAGTATATAGCGTACCATAAACAAACCATTGGGTTGCTGGGTTTCCGCTAAGTAAATAACTCAAGGGGTCGAATAAAGAAATTAAGCCCGTGTTGGGCTCTCCATTTCCTGTGAGCCCTAAATACTCTGGAAAGAAATAGAGCACAATGTAAAAACTAGTGAGCAAAACACCCGTTATCCAGCCTAAAATGCCTCTTGATGACAACGATTTAAACCAAACCCCATCATTTTTGATGCCTTCAAGTTTTTTTGAATAAGCATCGTTCGCAAACAATATAGTTCCTAAGGCAATCAATCCAATGGAAAGTGAAAGGAACAGGGTTTTGTTGGGGAAATTAGTGTTGAAAATTGCCAATGCAAAAATAAGAAGTCCCATAACGCCTAAAGCAACCGCTATCTTTTGTTTAATGGATAAGCTGTTGGCTTCTGGTTTTGCTAACGACATGCTTTTGTGATTCATTTAGTTTATGTTTTTTAAGACCTCACAGGTGGGGTGTCAAATTTGTGCGTATTCATAAAAAAATCGTTCGGTCTGTTTTTTAAACTTTTTCGGTGTTTAAAACCTAAAAAGTTAGTAAAATAAAGGCTTTAAGTCATTTTTAAATTCATTATTGAAGATAAAAAAGAGAACGAAATTTTAAATTTTAAATACTTCAAATTTTACACCCCACCTCACAGGTTTTAAAAACTGTGAGGTCTGGATTATCTTTTATTCTAATAATAAATTTTCTAAAATATGGGTTTGTTTACTGTTGTGTACAAACCTGAAATTCTCTTTGTCCTCAAATAATTTAATCACAAAATCTCTTTGTAATAACCTTTGGCTATCGGAAATAAATGCTTTGTAAGATGAATGTGCATAGGTTTTGAAATTGTCGGTAAAATTATGATGAACTGGGTTTGTATGGATGTAGATAATCAATGATTTTAAATAATCTTCATTGTCAACTTTAATTCTTGAAAATCGATCTTTGAATAAACTGCCACTTCTTCCATATTTTTTATTAATAGCTTTTGAATGGGCATTAAATAGATTTGAAAATGACTGAGAAATTATTTTGGTTTCAATATTTGGCTTGGTTCTTATCAGTAGATGAAAATGATTTTTTAATAGACAATATGATAGAATATCACAAGAATCCAAAAGATATTTTTTAGTCAATTTTAGAAAATAAGAATAGTTCTCATCATCAATAAATAAATTCTCTTTATTGTTGCCACAATTATAAAAGTGATAATAAGAATCTTCTGTTAATGGTTCGTATTTCATCTGTATATATTTAAGACCTCACAGGTTTTTAAAACCTGTGAGGTTTTTAAAACCTGTGAGGTCTGGATTATGCTAATTTTAATTTATTCGTGTAAGTTACCAAAATATTTTTTTCGTATCGCTTGTAAAACTCTGGGTCAAAATTGGCTTCAGGTAAATGTTCCAATACATAATCTACATCGCGTTTTTCAGTGAGCCACCTATCAAATGTTTCGTGTTTCATTCGGATGCCAAACGTGTTGATGCCTAAAAATTCATTGGTTGTTTTATTGAAACAAACGGTAATACATTTGGTATCATCATGGTGTTTCCAATGAAAATGTGCTTCGTGTTCTCTTGGTTTTGCAAATACCCAACCATAGGTTTGGTATTCAATATCCAAAAACTTGGCAGAGTTAAACCAATGCCCAGGTTTGTATGGCATTTTGTTTCCGCAAATGGTTTGCGCTACGGTTTCGCCCATCATTCTGCCCGTGTACCAAACGGCTTCAATGGATGGGCGTTGGTCTATCGCATTATGTTGTTCGGCACAATCGCCAATGGCATAAACATCCTTAATATTGGTTTCTAAAAACCGGTCCACTTTAACGCCTTTGCCGGTTTCAATAGTGGAATCTTTAATAAAATCGATGTTTGGAGTAACACCAGCGGTCAATCCAACTACATCACATGGTATTTCTTCGCCAGTTTCTTCAATAATAACAGACGTTACTTTGCCATGTCCATCCGATTTAATTTCCTTTAAATTGATAGATAGACGTAAATCGATGTGGTGGTTTTTAATATGGCGATTGATCATGTAGCTTTCGCCATCGGGCAACACCCCATTCCAAAAACTAGCTTCCCGAACTAAAAAGGTAACAGGAATATTTCTGGAGCTCAACATTTCGGCAAGTTCAATGCCAATTAAGCCTCCGCCAACAATTACGGCGCGTTTGCAGACTTTATTGTTAGGCGCATGGCGTTCCAGATTTTCCAGATCTTGTTTGTGGTACATGCCCATAACACCTTTTAAATCTTGCCCAGGCCATCCAAATTTATTGGGTTTGCTGCCAGTGGCTATGATGAGTTTGTCGTATTTTAAACAATCGCCATCTTCAAAATGAAGTGTTTTCGATTCGGTATCAATACGCTTTACAAAACCTTTTTTAAGTTCGATGTTGCTTTTCTCCCAAAACCAATTTTCATAAGGTTGGGTATGCTCAAACTTCAAATGTCCCATGTACACATACATCAAGGCGGTACGGGAGAAAAAATAATCGGTTTCCGCAGAAACCATGGTGATTTTTTTAGCTTGTGCTGAACTAGTTTCAGTATCTGAAAGTTTTCGAATATGTCTTGCCGCCGTAGCGCCCGAAATACCGTTGCCAATAATAACAATATGTTCCATAAATGTTGTTGTGGTTCTTAATTAGGTCGAAGGTTATGCTAAAACCTTAAAAGATTTGTTTAAATTGTTTAAATTTAAAGATTAAATATGAGCTATGAAGATTATTTTTAAAACGGCTTTGTTTTTTCTTTTGTGCTCTTGCGCCATGGCCACCCATAAAACAGAAAAGATACATGGTGTAAGTTTTGTGGCATCGAGAGATACCATAAACAGCTCGCATATTAAGCCCCTATTGAATATCCATGCTAATTACGCTGCCCTTATGCCCTTTGGGTTTATTAGGGAATTAAATCATCCGGAAATTATGTTTAACACAGACAGACAATGGTTTGGTGAAACAAAAGTGGGGGTAAAGCAGTATGTTGAAAGTTTGAAACAACACCATATAAAGATTATGATAAAACCTCAAATTTGGGTCAGCAGAGGTAATTTTACGGGCGGTATAAAAATGGCTTCGGAAGCGGATTGGAAGGTTTTGGAAAATTCGTATACAAATTTTATAGTATTGTATGCCCAATTGGCGCAAGAGCTACATGCCGATATTTTTTGTATTGGCACCGAGTTGGAAGGTTTTATTGATAACCGTCCTGAATATTGGAAGCAGCTCATTGTTGAAATCAAAAAGGTATATAAAGGCAAATTAACCTATGCCGCCAATTGGAATGAATACGATAGAACGCCTTTTTGGGAGCAGTTGGATTATATTGGTATTGATGCCTATTTTCCTGTGAGCGATGAAAAAACACCTACTGTTGAAGCGTGCAGAAACGGATGGTTACATTATAAACCCCATATTAAAGCGTTCTCTGAAACTTACAAAAAACCTATTTTGTTTACCGAGTATGGCTACAGAAGTGTTGATTTTGCAGGAAAAGAACCTTGGAAAAGCGACCGAAACATGAATGCGGTCAATTTGGAAGCGCAAACAAACGCCATGCAAGTACTTTTTGAAGAGTTTTGGAATGAAGATTGGTTTGCCGGTGGGTTTTTATGGAAATGGTTCCACAACCACAAAGAAGCCGGAGGAGCAAACGATAGCAGGTTTACACCGCAAAACAAACCTGTTGAGGCCTTGGTTAAAGCACACTATGCAAACTAAACAATTTTTAATATAAAATTTCAAGAAATTTTATATTTGGAATTCGTCCGATAACACGAAACCTTGCAGGCCATCATTCCAGTTCCTAGGGAAATTTGTCGTGCACCCGCTGTAGCCAGCATTCACTTCTTCTTAAAATAAAATTGATAACGATATTATTTTAGGGTAAAACGATAATTGTTTTTATTGGAATTTCGCATATTTGTTTGCTGACCAGAATTTAAGAAAACAATAAAAATATTCATTATGAATAATTTATGTGGTTTTGGGATTCCCGATGGTTACATGTTTAATGACCAACTCTATGATGGAACTATTGCCAAGTTAGCCTTGAACAACAGAATTGAAATATATGAGTGTCGTTTAAATTGCACCCACAGATTCAATTTGGATTTCAATTCTAAAATGGAAACCTGTTTGTTTGTCTGTATCAATATGGTTGATGATGCCTATGTGTCATTAACCCATCATGATAGTTTAAATGTAATTTCTCCATTTTCAAGTGTATTGATTCCATATTCGGGTTCTGTTCGTTTATCATTTGTTTTTGAGGCAAAAAAAAGGTACCATTTTACCTTGATCAAGATAGCACGATCTCATTTGGAATTTAATAACACTAAATTATCCAGGCTTTTTGACACTGTTTCCATCGGGGGTGAAAAAAATGCCATAAGTAGTGCCATGCCAAACCTGATACTGTGCGAACTGGCAAGTAAGTTGTGCCGTTTGGACAAAACTGAGGCAGAAAACAAGTTGATTGCTGCCGGCTATTGCAACATTATTTTGGGATTAAAATTAAAGGAAGAAAATTTAAGTGAACATACAGATTTAAAAGCGAATTTTTTCCGGAGCAATGAGATAAAACAACTGGAGCGCCTTACCCAAGTGATAAAGGAAAACCCCGAATGCCAATATACCATTAGGGATTTGTGCAGATCAACGGGTTTGTCTGTTACCAAGCTTCAATCTGGGTTTAAAAATATGCATCGCTGTACCGTTGCCATTTTTATAAGGAATGTGCGTTTAGAGAAAGCCATCGACATGCTGCAGACCACTAATTTGAACGTTTCAGAAATTGTGTATTCCGTAGGGCTTAACAGTAGAAGCTATTTCTGCCGTATTTTTAAGAAACGCTTTAAATGTTCGCCTAAAACCTACCAACAAAAATTGCGCAAAAATCACTTATAGTCCTTTTGACTTCTGTTCATTTTTTTATTTTCCAAATAATTCTGTCTATAAATTGATGGATTTACGCCGTACATTTTTTTAAACAACTGCGAAAAATAACTATGGCTGTTAAAACCAATTTTATATTTGATCTCTTGAATGCTATCGTGGGTATTTACAAGCAAATCTTTTGCAAGGCTTAATTTTAAAAACTGGATGTACTCATTGGCCGTTTTTCCGTACAGTGTTTTAAAACCATTTTGGAATTTGTTCCCACTTAAGCCCACCCGATTGGCGATGGAGCTTATGGAGCCTAACATATCCAACTCGGCCTTAAAAATTTCCACAGCTTCCAGAATGGCAGATACCTCTGCTTTTCTAAGAATTATGCGGTCTGCATCCTCGTTGGAATCGTCATCAAACTGAATGAGCTGCTGCGTAAGCATACGAAAGGATTGGGACTCCGAAAAAATTTTACCAATCAAATGGTCAAAATTGGTGTTTTTCATCTCCTCAAATATTTCTGCCAAGTTTAAGCTGTACAGGCCATTGTAATAAAACGATTTATCGCCTAGATCATCATTGAATATTTCTTGTAAATTTGGTTTTGCTTTCCCTAATTCGCATGCCATTTTAGATTTGAACAGCTTTCTGTTTATTTCCAGACTATAAATTTCGGTTTGTTCGTTCTTATGGAACTTCAAAACATGCCCGTCATTACCTTTACTGGCAACTATAATATTCTGGTAATTAGAAAGAGGGTGTTCGTCGGTATGGTTTTCAAAATGGTGTGATATTTTACCTTGCAAACAATAAAGGAATTTTAGCGGATGGATGTCGTTGACGGTAAAATGGATTTCAACATCGGTATTAAAATTACAATCATAGATAAGCAAACCTAAACCGCCTTGAAAATTAATCCCTTTTATGCTCCCAGTTCCCCATGTTGAAGGTATTTTTACGGAATACTCACCACAATTCCGTGTGTAATCAACCTTAAACAAGGCTGCAAGATCAATGATCACATCTTTTAAGGGAAGGGAATGTACATGGAGCAATTTCATGGGTGTAATTTTAATGAAGGTACGCTTTTTTGTGATGTAAATGGTAAATTGGAAAAACAAAATTGTGCGTGGAAAATCCCCAAAAATACTGTGTGTCCCATAAATGGGCAGGTTTTAGCACATTATCAAAATTCCATAATTCAAAAACGTTAAGTAAAACTTCAAAATCGATAAACAAAGTTGGGGGTTTGTAATTCCTTTGTGAACCCTTAATGCCCATCGCACCTATTAATTTATACTAATACAAAACGCCGACTTGAATAAGGAAATTTATATTGACCACGCCATAGGGCAGGAAACCGCTAAAAAGCTGGCCATTTTTTTCAAGGGTGATTTAAAAAGTAATTATGGGGAAAACTTAATCTCATTTAACAACGAATTCGGAAAAGGCAAAATCCGGGTGGTATCTTTTGATTATGGCATGTCGCTTTTAAGTTATGACGTTAATTTTTCACAAGATACTACCGTGCAAATTTTATTTAAGGATCCGGTTCCAATCGATTTTTTATTTCTTACTTCCGGTAAAATGTCTTTCAAAACGGATAAGTCCAAAGAAATACTGATAGAGAGTTATCAGAATGTTATAGTGCGGTATAAATTAGATACGCCCACTACCTATAAAATGAAAGCAGGTAATTTGATACGGTTGAACATTATTCAAATTTGCCCAGATTTTTATTTGCAGAAAATGGGCATTATGTAGAGCTGTTGCAGCCCGATATTAAAAGGATTTTCCTTACCAAGGATACCTCGCAAATCTATCATCATTTTGGAAACTTTAATTTAAAAATTGCAGATTACGTTCGGCAACTTAATTATTGCGACCATAAAGGAATGGTACGCTCATTGATAATTGAAGGATGCGTTAATATTATTTTGGCACTTCAATTGGCAGAGCATGAAAATTTTGCCGAAAACAAAAAGCTTCCGGAATCATTGAGTAAGGAGGATATTGTGAAGATACAGAAAGCCGCAGAGATGATTCAAGAGCACATACACGAAAATCTATCTGTTGGTAAGTTGGCTGCCATGGTACAACTCACACAAGCCAGATTGCAAATTGGCTTTAAGTTTTTGTACCAAAAAACAGTCAATAATTACACCAAGGAAATAAAGCTGCAAGCGGCTCATAATTATTTGATGAATTCCAACCTAACGGTTTCGGAGGTTGTATATAAAGTGGGATATAGCAGCAGAAGCTACTTTACCGAAATATTTTTTGAGCGTTTCGGGATCTTGCCAAATCAGTACAAAAAGAATTTCAAATAAAAACCGGCACTAATAGCATGGATTAAATTGTGGTAACAGCACATCCAAAGAATGTTTTTTGTTTTTGAAAACTTCCTTGGAAACTTGATAGGTTATTAAATCGGTTTCATCTACCTCCAGTTCCTTGCTCATCAAAGTGTCAAATGAAAAGTCTTTCCCCAAAAATCCGGAATAGTGTTCCTCTTTAATAATTGCGGGGATTGAAGTCTCCATACTGTTTTCTGTATGGGTAGCTGTATGTGTTAAAATGCTAAAAGTGATAAACCCATCTGCCAATATGTTATAAATGCCCGCAAAGCAGAAAATGTTTTGATGTTTCGCGGAAACATAATAAGGGTACAAAGAGTGATTGTTTAAAATAGATATAAAAAACCCGGTAGCAATTACCAAACATCTTCTATGCAACAGGGCATCCCTTAACCAGAGCGAATGTTTTAAAGTTTCCTTTTCTGTGTTTAGGGAATTGTAGGTGGCCTGAAAAGGTTTCCACGAATCTTCATAATTTTCAGGTAAGATGCCCCAAATACCAAACTGGATTCTACGGGGCGCGTTTGTGGTAATGATGGCCATAGAAGACTCTTTCAAGCCATTTATTACCGCTTTGGGCGCATACAAAAAATTATGATCAAACTTGGCATTTAGGGCCAATTCAATTTCGGGGACGGATGCTATGTTGGAAATCCGTGTTAACATATTCCTAAAATTAATATAACCGTATTTTATGTACATGCTCTATACATAAAAATTATTGCCTTTAAAGCAATAATGCTATTAAAATTTAATTTGCCCGTTTGGGAATTCATTTGACCTTTATTCTTATTTAGGTTAAAAAAAATATTAATTGAGCTAATACAATCCATGGTTAAAAATTAGTTTTACCTAGCAGAACCTATAAGTTTAGGGTTTGCAAAATAATATTAACTTAAAACAAACCAATTATGGCAGAGATAAAAATTGAAAAGAAATCACCTGTGTGGCCTTGGGTTTTACTCGTGCTTGCTATTGCAGTAGTTATTGCGTATGTTGTATATAAAACTTCTGAAGACAATACCTATGAAGAGAACGTTAATATCGAGAACATAGATGGAACAAATACCCTTGATGAAAACGGCACTGCCAATTATGATGACACAAATCTTGATTCCAACTACAACAGTTCGATGATGGAATTTGATGAAGCGGTAAAAGATTCGGCTCGAATAGGTAAAGATTCCGCATACACCAAGTCTGCAATGCACAAGCTTATCCACACGGTTGTTCTGAAAGCAGATCAAAACAATCTGGAATCTTCAAATGCATTGACAAATTTGAAGAGTTATGCAGATAACGGGATGTCGGTAACGAAAGATTTGAATATTTCAAAAAATTTAAAATCGGTGAGTGATGATGTAACCTCGGTGATCCAAGCCATTCAAACCAAAAATTTTCCAGACCTTAAAACGAATGTATCGCAGTTAAGGGAAATCTCCAATAAATTAAACAATACGACACCTTTGGAGAAGCAGCATAAAAATCTGCGAGAATTTTTTATGAGGGCTAAGGACGTATTGAATTCAATGAACCCATAAAACTAAGATCATGGCAGAAAACAGAAAACACCTTTATTATATGAGCGAGCTTTCCGATTACAAAATATCGGATGGATACCCAGACGTAAGAGGATGGGATGTAAAAGACATTGATAATCGAGTTATTGGTAAGGTGGATAACTTACTGGTTAACAAAGAGGCACAACGTGTGGTATATCTAGACGTAGAAGTGGATACGAGCATTATTGATGCGAAACACGATCCTTATGGACGCCCTATTAACGATGACGTGAAGGAATTTGTTAATAAGGACGGAGAAAACCATATCATCATTCCCATCGGGCTGGTCGATTTGAATGACGATTCCAATTATGTATATACCGATAGGATTGACCATCGTACATTTTCCGAAACCAAGCGGTATAGAAAAGGGGATAACATTCCGCGCGATTATGAAACCCAGGTACTCGATTCCTATGTTAAAAAACCCACCGATTCCATAAGCAGGAAGCCAGACCATAAGCTAGATGAAAATAGAATCCGGGAAATTGTGAGGGAGGAAATAAGAAATTATCATGAAGGTTTGGGCAACAAAGAAGCTCATTATTCCGATGACGATATGGATTATAACGATGGATTCTATGATAGAAGCGAGTTTGACGATAAGGGTTTTAGGAGGCGGCCCCCTAGTTCTTAAATTTAAGTTGGTTTAGGTAAGCATTAAAAGAATTTTAAAAGGGATTTCCTGTTAAAAGGTTATCCCTTTTTTGTGGAATGGGATATTGCTGTTTAAATGAGTTCTTAGCATGTTATTTGATTTTCCAATAATTTTAATGCAGTAATAGACTAGATCCTGATTTATTTGAAATTTATTAAAAATTAAGGTGTCAAATAATTCTGCTCCAAGTAATTAAATAATTTTTCCAATGATTCAACAATTGCCAATTCCACATCTTGATAAGGCAGTTTTAAGGCATCCGAAGTTGTTTTTAAAATCTTTAAATTATTTGGCGTGATAGATTTGTTTTTGAATGCAGCCAGTAATAATTCGGAGGTTTTTGATAGGTTATTAGATAGAGGTTCTAAAGGTTTTAACTTGGGGTTCATATCTATTTTTTGAAATAAATCATGGTTTTTTGACCATTTTTCAAGCATTTCCATGATAACTCCATAGTCCTGATTGTTTTGGTTTTTTAGATAATTTGAAACGCTGTTATTAAATGAATCCGCATCTTCGGCATCCGCAGTACACGCATCAGCAAATAATGTAAATGGCGAATAGGTTTTATATTCGGTGCCATCTTGGTTTCGTTGATATATTTTTAAGGGTTCACATATTTTCGATAAATCGATTAAAGCCGAAATGTTTTGGTTATTGGTCATCATTCTAAAAATAACATCCCTATTTTTAATATGGGTTAATCCTAGTTCTTCCAATTTATAGCTCACGTCTTTTAAACGACGCTTCATGTTCTCCACATCATTTACTTCTTGTTTGGACCATAAACGTTCTGCAATGGCAGCGGTTCTGGGCCATATTCTAGAATCTATGGTAAGCGGTGTAACCAATTCACTCCACATAGTCGCTTCCCCACCTAAAATGTTAGCACGCTCTGTATCTGTTAATTTCACATCTCCAATAGGTTCGATACCGTAATGATAGGCTACCGGCTGCATCCTGTCAATATAAAAACCATTGGATAGCACCGTTTTGTAACCTGCTTTTGCTGCACTAATTAACGTGCCACCTTTAGACAGCCCTTCGTTTTCCCCGCGCCATGAATGGACCAATGCGGTTTTGGGCATATTTGGCGTCATAATTTCATCCCAACCCATCAATTTTTTACCCAATTTATTGAGGATTTTTTCTAATTTAATATTGAAATAAGTTTGCAGATCATGATTGGTTTTTAACTTATTTGCTTTTTTAAATGCTTGAATATCTTTGTTTTCACCCCAATGTTTGCCCGCATTTTCATCGCCTCCAATATGAAAATAGTCGTCTGGAAATAAAGGGGTCATTTCGGTGAAGAGGTTTTCCAAAAAAGTATAGGTACTGTCTTTTATGGGGTTTAACGTGGGATCAAAAACACCCGAAAACCGTTCAGTAGTATAGGTGTAATTATCCTTACTTCCCAATTCTGGATACGCTGTTAAAATAGCGGTTGCATGCCCGGGAACATCAAATTCCGGTACCACACGGATTCCTAAATTGGAAGCATAAGCAACGACGTCTTTTATCTGTTCTTGGGTATAAAACAAGCCATCTGAAGTCAATTCGTGTAATTTTGGATATACTTTTGATTCTACTCTAAAACCCTGATCATCTATTAAATGCCAATGGAACACATTCATTTTAACCGAAGCCATGGCCCTTAAATTTCGCTTTAAAACATCTACCGGCTCAAAATGGCGCGCCACATCTATCATAAGGCCTCTCCAAACAAATCTTGGGGCATCGGTTATGGTAACGCCCGGAAAATAGTAGTTGGATTCATTATTGGTTGTTAACTGCAATAGGGTTTCCAAACCCCTTAATGCACCCACATCCGTTTTTGCATGCAGTTGAATAGTTTCGTTGTTTACATTTAAAGTATAGGATTCATCGTCGTTAATGGATAGTTTTGAAATGGTTTCAAATGAAATTTCAATGGTTCCTTTGCCCGTTTTAATAGGAAAACCTTCATTAATAAAAATCCCCGTTCTATCGGTAAGTCGTCTTATAAAATTAACAGCGGCATTGTGAACGCGCCCTTGGTCTGCACCAATAACGGAAACCGTGATGTTGCTATTTATTAAAACCTTGGCATTGTTTTCACTAATTTCTTTGGGCCACGGCATTAAATTATATTTCAGCATCAAATCGTTTTGCGACCGACTGCTAAAAACAACAAAAAATAGAATCAAAAATATATATTTCCCCATGGTTAAAAATGGTATCTTTTAAAAGCTTCGATGGCAGCATAATCTGCCAATCCTAAATCATTATACTTTTTGGCGGTCAATCGGTTTCTATCTTCTACACGTACCCAAAATTCCCTAGAATCATCGCCTTGAAACATCACCCCATCTTTTTGCGACTGGTGGTAAAAAATAGCATGGCGTTTTTTTAGCACTTGGTCCGGACTCATAGGCACCGCCATTTCAATTTCGTAAGATTCCCATTCGTGCCAGGCGCCACGGTATAACCAAACCCAACAATCGTCCATATAGCTGTTGTGTTTTAGTTTTTCCAAGGATTCAAATAAGGCATCTAAACATACTTTATGCGTTCCGTGTGGATCTGCCAAATCGCCCGCAGCATAAATTTGATGGGGTTTTATATGGGCAATGATGCTGCACATCATATCTATATCATCTTGAGATAAGTTGTTCTTTTTGATAGTGCCTGTTTCGTAAAAAGGCAAATCCAAAAAATGGACATTTTCATCATTTAAACCTAAATATCTGGTGGCCGCCAGCGATTCACTTCTACGAATCAATGCTTTTAATTTCCGTACTTCCTGTGAATCAACATCATTCCCAGTTTTTTTATTTAAGGTTTCAATTACTGCATCAGCTTCTTTACAATCTGGACTCAGGGATTTGGATATTTCGGCAAATTTTAAAGCTTCTTCATCAGAAACCGCAATATTTCCCGAAGTTTGGTATGCAATATGAACGTCGTGCCCTTGTTCTACCAACCTCTCAAAAGTACCGCCCATAGAGATTACATCGTCATCAGGATGCGGGCTGAAAATGATAACCCTTTTTTTAGGGATATTGGCACGCTCGGGCCTGTTGGTATCGTCGGCATTCGGTTTTCCTCCGGGCCATCCGGTAATGGTATGTTGTAAGGTATTAAACATTTTTATGTTTAAATGGTAGGCCGAACCTTCTTCTGTTAATAAACCGGACATGCCATTATTATTATAGTCCTTGTCAGTTAATTTCAGGAAGGGTTTCCCGGTTAATTCACTTAACCACACTACCGCTTTTAATTTTAAAGTGTTGGTCCACACACACGAAGTGACAATCCATGGTGTTTTTATCCGTGTTAATTCCGATGAAGCACCTTGATCTAAAACAAACGTGGTATTGTTGTGCTCTTGCAAGTAGGTTGCTGGAACTTGTGGGGTAATTTCTCCCTCAATGGTTTCCTTTAAAATTTCTGCTTTGTTTATTCCCCATCCCATCAACACAATACGTTTCGCACTTCTAACGGTGCCAACGCCCATGGTTATGGCCTTTCTGGGTACGTTGCCGATTCCCAAAAAAGAGGGGGCAGCATCTGCACGTGTGATATGATCGAGTGTGATACTTCTTGTGCCCGAATTAAAATGGGAACCAGGTTCGTTAAACCCGATATGGCCGGTTCTTCCAATACCCAATAGCTGAAAATCAAGACCACCAAGTGATTTAATTTTCATTTCATAATCTATGCAATATTGGTATAGATCTTCGGTACTTATGGTACCGTCTGGAATGTTAACGTTTTCTGGTAAAATATCTACATGGTTGAACAAATGTTCGTGCATGAAATAATAGTAGCTCTGGATATTGCTTTTATCCATGGGATAATATTCATCCAAATTAAATGAGACCACATTGGAGAAGCTTAATCCTTCCTCTTTATGCATTCTAACAAGTTCTTCGTAAACTTTTATGGGTGAAGATCCTGTGGCTAACCCCAGTATGCAATTTTTATTGGCTTGTTGTTTTCTTTTAATTAAGTCGGCTATTTCTCTTGCGACAATTAAGGAACCTTCGTTTGAAGAATCTACAATCACATTATGTATTTTTTCATAACGTGTTTCTTCGAATTTTCCAGGCTCTTTATAACTTATATCCGTGTAGTTCGAAACATCTACGCTCATAATATGCTTTTATTTGAATTCTTTATTAAAAACAAGCGGAACAACTACTTTCCGCTTGTTTTGTCAACTAAACTGAATAATATGAAAAAACTATTGTTCTTAAAAATTCGGGCCTGTTTTATCCCACCACAAACGGGTGCCACCAGTGTCCGGTCCACCTAAGTAACCCACAGCTGCGGTTACATTGGCGCCATTGGTGTTAATTTCGTTTTCAACAAAATTTATTCTTCTAATTTGTGTATTGGTATTTATAGTGCCGCCGCTATTGTTTACAACAACGGGGAACAATCTTGGATATCCTGTACGTCTAAATTCACTCCATGCTTCTTGGCCATCGGGGAACATAGCAATCCATTTTTGGGTAATGATTTGTTCCAATTGTTCTTCATTGGTACCTGCCGCATTATAAGCTATTTTTACGGTACTGGCATAAGGAATGTTATTAACAGCATTTAAAGCATCCACAAAATTGGCAGGGACACTCGTATTATCAGCTAAATAGGTGGCAACACCAGAAACGCCGTGTTGGGCGAATGAAGCGGTAACACCAGCATCATAATTTGTTTTTGCAACACCAGCCCCGGCCCAACCTCTTAAAGCAGCTTCGGCTTTTAGGAATAATACCTCGGCAGAAGTCATCCAAGTTATGGTTTGCCCGTCGATAACACTGCCAATTGATGAATGGTCTAAATATTGGCCTTTGGCGCTAATATCGATTCCCATTCTAATGCCTTTATAATTGCCAGCTAAGGCAGGATTTGCAGAAGGGTTAAAATAAGTTTCGATCCTGCCATCATTATATCCGGTTAAAATAGATTCCATTTCGGCACCCATTCTAATATCGCCCCAAGAGCCACTAATAACTGAAATAGGGTGCGGAAAGCCCGTGTTAATAACCATGTTTTCAGCTACCAATAAACCGGCATTGTTTGCTAAAGCCAATTCTCCTTGTGTCTTGGCCAATGTTGGATTTATTTTAGAAACGCGAATGGCCAATCGCAATCTTAAACTGTTTGCAAATTTTCTCCATTTAGCAATGTCACCTGCAAATGCAGACATATCGAATGGTGCAAATTGAACGTCGCTTACAAAAGGTTCCAACCCGTCTATGGCAGCTCCTAAGTCATCAAAAAAAGCTTGGTAGGCTACATCTTGTGGGTCGTACTCTCCTGTGGTAGCAAAATCGTTAAACTTAGTATATCGAATGGGCCCATAAATATCAGACACCCGGTGCATAGCGGTAACCTTAATAATGTTTGCTAAATAAACAAATTTAATTCCGGTAGGATCACCACCCAATTCTACTGCATTTTTTACGTTTAATGCTTGTGGCATTATGTTTCCGTAGGCATCAGACCAAGGGAAACCGTTCCACCCGTTCACCAGGGCATACGTCATGTTATTTACGTTCCCTGCAAATGGTGTTGGTGGGGTCATGTAACCTGAAAACACATCACCCATAAGGTTTTGTTGCAATTGGTAATTCCATGCGGGTGTTACATTGAACACATTTAAAAACATGGGGCCATATTCATTGCCCACGTTATTGTTCATTTGGGTAAGACTCTCATCAGTAATACCGTGCGGATTGGTATTGATGGCTTCAAAGTCACCAGTACAATTCACTAAGCTAACTGTTACAAGAGCAATTAGAAAGTATTTTAATATATTTTTCATTTTCTTAGAAATTTACGTTTATGTTTAATCCTATACTTTTTGTAGATGGTTGCCCATAGATATCAACACCTTGTAATCCAATACCGGTACTTGCTGCAATATTCGGGTCGAAGGGTGCATCTTTATAGATGAAGAACAGGTTATTGGCAATTAATGATAACCTAACAGATTCAAAGAATTTACTAGCGTTAGGAAGGGTGTAAGCTATGGAAAGTTCTCTTAAACTAACATTGGTAGCATCATACACATATTCTCCTAATAAACCGGCTCTACCACCCGTTTTGGTGTAGTAATCCTGTGCGGTCATTTGCGCCGCGGTTCCACCGGTGGTAATTACATTTATCATGCCGTTATTAGCATTTCTTGCATCGGCTGAGGCTTGGGATACCCCATAAAAATCGTTAATAGCCTCGGTAACACTTACAACATCACCTCCAAATTTCCCATCAATTAAGAAATTGAAAGAGAAGTTTTTATAGTCAAATGTATTGCTCCATCCTAAAGTAAAATCAGGTTGTGCCTGTGCAATGGTTTCAAAATCGGTGGTTTCAATAGTAAAATTTCCCGAACCATCATCAGTTACAAGAGGTAAACCATTGGCACTTCTTTTAATGGAACGCCCTCTGATACTACCAAAATCTTCACCTTCAACTAAAGAATAGCCGTACCCATTAACACCAGGTGCCGTTAAAATAGCTTCGCCGTTATCAAGCGATGGGTGTACTGATACAACTTTGTTTTTGTTGGAAGCGAAGTTTACTATGGAGTTCCATTTGAAGTTGTCATTTACAATAGGTTTTCCGTTTAGCACGAGTTCGATTCCTTTATTGGAAATTTCACCAGCATTTACAATGTTTTGAACATAGCCTTGAATGTTAGGTTGTGCCGCTATAAAGAATATTTGATTTTCGGTGGTTGAACTATAGTAGGTCAAGTCTATACCTAACCGGTTTCCAAGAAAACGCCATTCCGTACCTACCTCAAACGATTTTTGTCTTTCAGGTTTTAAAGTTTCACCTTCTCTTGGTGCAAACGTAGCTTGATTGGCAGAACCTATGTTGCCACCAGAACCTGTAGTGCCGATGGTTCTTAAAGGAATGGTTGCATAAGCTGGAATGTCTTTACCTACTTCAGCATAAGAAGCGCGTACTTTAGAGAATGAAACGGATGCTGGCATCTTGAACATTTCAGATAAAACACCTGTTAAACCAACCGATGGATAAAAGAATGAACTGGATGCTGTGTTAACCAATGTGGAAGACCAATCGCTTCTTCCTGTAACATCTAGATATAACATGCCTTTATAACCTATGTTGGCAGCACCAAAAACAGATTGGACCTCACGGTTGGATACTTTTTGGGCAATGCCGTTTGAAGATTCAAAATTGGCAATGGTAAATTCGTTAGGGAATCTTAAACCTTCTTGACCGGAATCCAAAAGGATTTGGTCACCTGTTGAATATTTAGTAAGACTCGTTCCTAAGGTCAATCCAAATTCTAAGTCTTCAGAGAAATCTTTTGAATAGTTAGCAATCAAGTCTAAATATTGTTGCGTGTTTTCTGTTTTTTCAAGAATGTATCTTCCTGTGTTTGGAGCAAAAGTTAAATCGCTACCGGCGTACAATCTTTTATCGAATGTGAAGAATGATTTATCCAAACTACCACGCGATTGCAATGATAAATTATCAGTAATTTGATATTTAGCACTTACGCTAGCCAATACTCTTTGGGCAATATCCTTACTGCGGTTGCGGTTTATTAGCCAATATGGGTTTTGTTGGATGTTTTCATCAAAAGACGTTGCATATTGGTCCATCATATTGGTCGCCGTATTAAAATATTCAAACTTATTCTTATAAGTATTCAAATCAATTCCAACAGGGTTTAAGTATAAACCTGTTAATGGATTGGAGTATAATCCGTTGGTTGGTCTGTTCCAAATTCTTTGGTCAGACAAACTAATGTTTGCAGATACTTCCATTTTATTATTAAGAAAAGCAGCTGTTTCGCGTAAGTTTAAAACGTTTCTGTTCAATCTGTTTTCTGGCATCACACCGTTTGCAGAGGTATTGGCGAACGAAAAATAGGTTTGTGCCTTTTTTGTGCCAGAACTTAATGAGATGGACTGTGTTGAGGTGTAACCGGTGTTAAAAAAATCATCAACCGTATTGGTCAAGCCACTCGCTTTTGCGCCCCAAGATTTTGGGTTTGTTACTCTACCATTTTCTGTTACAGGTTGCCCTACCGATAACGATTGGTATTCCGTTTGAAGTTTTGGTAATGACATAACATTATCAACAGTAAAAGTTGAATTAAAATTTACTTTAAGCACGCCCTCTTTACCGCTTTTTGTAGTGATCAAGATAACCCCATTCGCACCTTGGCTACCATATAAAGCAGCTGCAGAGGCACCTTTAAGTACCGTCATACTTTCAACATCATCTGGATTGATAAGCGATGTAATGTCTCCACCATCCCTGTTTCCGGTTTGGCTACCAAAAATACTGGTTCCTGGTTCTTCCCCGTTTTGTCCATTTCCGCTGTTAAGCATCGGGATACCGTCAATAACATACAGTGGGTCGTTATTGGTGGTGGAAGAGTTTCCTCTTAAAACAACTTTAGTAGCACCACCTACACCCGATGAGCTTCTGGTAATAGTTAAACCAGCCGATTTTCCAGACAAACTATTAATAGGGTTGGTTTGTTTTACTCGGGTTAAATCCTCGCCATTCACATCTTGTGCTGCATAGGTAAGTGTTTTTCTTTCCTTTTTAATCCCCAATGCCGTTACAACCACTTCATTAAGTGCTTCTGCATCCTCAGATAATTGTACGTTAATAACATTGGAAGCTCCTACGGTTACTTGTTCTGAAGACATTCCAATGTATGAAAAATTCAATACTTCGCCAACAGAAGCTGTTAACGAGTATTTCCCGTCAAAATCTGTTTGGGCTCCTTTGGTAGTACCTTGAACCAATACATTCACCCCTGCAACTGGTATGCCGTCGGTTTTAGAGGTTACTGTACCTGTTATCTCTTTTTGCTGTGCAAAACATATTTGTACAGTTAATAATAAAAAAGAAAACAAAAACAGTGTTCTTAAAGTTTGTTTCATAATTTGAGTTATTTAGTTAAATATTTGAATCAATATTATTTATTAAAAAATTAGTTTTGAAAAAAAATATCCAAACGACATGATTTTGCCCATAGACAACAATAAATGGGCGATAAGTGACTTTGGCAAATAAAGAATCAACAATATAATTGTTATTTTGATATTATATTCCTAAAATTGCTTCATATCCCATGGTATATTATTAAAATTTTCAACTTAAAAAAGAAGCTATTTATCTATTCAGTAAAAATACACGTCAAACCATACCCATAGAATACCATGTTTTGTTTTGGTTGGGATATTTTACTTTCAATGTGGTGAGATGGGGCAGTTATTTTGATGATTACTGGTATTCGTTAAAATCAAATTTAGTAGAGTTCCCAATCCATATTATCGTCGTGTACATTAATGTGTATTATTTGATACCTAAATTTATTTTAAGAAAGAAATTCCAAAAATACATAGCTTCCATAGTTTTAATGCTCATTTTAGTGTATTTGGTTAGAACGGGGCTAAATTACCTGTTGGTAACTAAAGAGATATGGCCAGAAGCCGAAGAAGCCGGCAAGTTTCTTGAAACCAACCATATCATAGCGGTAGTTTTAGGGGAGCTATACGTTCTTGGGTTTGTAACTGCCATTAAATTATTGATAGATTGGCCTATTGAGCTTAAACGAAATGAAGATTTGGCGAAACTGCAATTAAGTACCGAATTGAAATTTTTACGAACCCAAATACAGCCTCATTTCTTTTTCAATACCTTAAATAACCTATACGCTTTAACGTTGACAAAATCTGATGAAGCACCAAAGTTGGTCATTAAATTATCCGATTTAATGCAATACGTTTTATATGAAGTAAAGAGTTCTAAAGCCAGTTTGCTTGAAGAAATCAATCATTTAAATAACTATATAGATATTGAACAGATTCGATTTAAAGATAGAATTGATCTGGAAATGGATATTACCGGAAACATTGAAGATGTGGTGGTGCCGCCTTTAATGTTTTTAAACTTTGTTGAGAATTGTTTTAAACATGGTTTGAAGGAAAACGACACAGTTAAAATTAATATGAGCTTTGAAGTGTCAAAGGATAATTATTTGGAATTTAGACTTTCCAACAGTTTTAACCCAAATACAAATCAAGAAACCAAACAAGGCATTGGAATTATGAATACCGAAAGACGTTTGAAGTTGTTGTTTGCAAACAATTTTGTGCTTCAAACCCATATAGAAGAGGATACATACAACCTGTTTTTAAAAATACCCGCACAAATAAGCGAAATTGATTAAAGTTTAATATTACTGATTGCTTTTAATAAGAATACCATATTATTACATAAAAACAGAAGCAGATGAAAATAAAATGCGTTATAATAGATGATGAACAATTAGCTATTAGTGTCATTGAAAATCATTTAAAGAGTTTTGACCCTTTTGAGGTTGTTGGCACGTTTAACAATCCGTTAAAAGCCTATGCTACTTTAGAGAAGGAAAAGGTAGATGTTATTTTTTTGGATATCAATATGCCACAAATGACGGGGTTTTCTTTTATCGAAAATCTGAATTCCAAACCTTTAATAATAATTACAACGGCTTATAGGGAATATGCAGTAAAAAGTTTTGAGCTAAACTTATTGGATTATTTGGTAAAACCCATTCCGTTCGATAGATTTTTAAAAACTGTCAACAAAGTCTATCAGCAATTATATAGCAATTCCGCTGCTGGAGATACTGGTTTACAACAAGAACCCCATATATTTTTAAAAGTAGATAAAAAGTTGTTGAAAGTGAATTTGAACGATATTCTGTATGTTGAAAGCCTTAAAGATTATATAAAAGTTATTACGAAAATTGGCGATTATGTGGTTCATAAATCCTTGACTGCCATAACAGAAGAATTACCGTTGTCCAATTTTTTAAGGGTGCATCGGTCATACACTATCTCAATCAATAAGATTTCCGCTATTGAAGGTAACACCATTGAAATAGCCAATAGAAGAATACCCATAGGAAGAAATTATTTGAAACAAACCAAAGAGCGCATTTTAAACACAAACGAGGATTCAGAAAGCTAAAAAAATGCATACTACAATAGCTTCTTCTAAAGCGGACAAAAGGTATTATATTTTATTTCCATGTTACAACATCATTTTATATTATGCGTTTTTTGGGCATAAATGAAGGCTGAAAAAAAGTATTGAAAGTTTTTAATGATTAAGAGAATAGAATCTGTAGATATTTTACGTGGCTTTACCATAGCAGCCATGATTCTTGTTAATACCCCTGGTTCATGGAGTGATGTATGCCCCGTTATTACATGCGGAATGGCACGGATTGACACCTACCGATTTAGTGTTTCCGTTCTTTTTGTTCATTGTGGGTATTTCCATTTATTTCGCTTATAAAAACAAAACGGGTTCACAAACTACTTATAAAAAAATAGCTATTAGAAGTTTAAAACTTATTGGTTTAGGGCTGTTTCTCAATTTGTTTTTGCCCTATATGCCATTTGTTTCTGATTTGGAAACTTTACGGTTTCCGGGAGTTCTTCGAAGAATTGGTATGGTGTTTTTTATTGCAGCCATCTTATATTTAAATTGCAATTGGAAAAGTCTCCTTGGTATTTCTGTCTTTATTTTAGCGGGTTATTGGTTGTTTTTGGGCTTTGTACCATTACCAAGTGGGATGTCGCCCACTTTTGATAGAGCCCCTAATAATTGGGCAAATTATATAGATTTGAATATCCTTGGGAAACACTTGCATCAACCAGATTATGATCCTGAAGGTCTCATCAGTACACTGCCCGCTATTGTTACTTGTATTATTGGAATTTTGATAGGTAAACTTTTGGACGGACCCTCCCACATAAAATTTTTGTTTCTTGCTGCTTTTGGGTTATTGGTTTCAGGTTATTTGTTTCATATGGTTTTTCCCATAAACAAGGCACTTTGGAGCAGTAGTTTTGTTTTGGTCACCAGTGGCTATGGCACGTTGATTCTCGCTATTATTTATTATCTAAAAGATAAGTACATGACAAAATTTGAAAAATAAATGTTATATAACTAATTGTCAGCAGTTTAATAATCTCATGTGTTCCAGACCTGTCAGGTTTTAAAA